>NZ_JBTNDX010000060.1:0-4274 GCF_054510755.1 Pseudarthrobacter sp. MDT3-1
AATAGCACGAAACGTTAAGCCGAGGAACGGGCCAGAGACCCCCGAACCACAAGCGCAAATTCCCCAACCTCGGCTTAACGTTTTTCTCGGCATAATCGCTGTGCCATATCGCGAGAGGCTCGATCAGGGTCGTGGCGGCGGCGTTCCTGAGCGCATCGGCGACGAGCTCGGTGCGCATGTGGTCGGCGATGGACCAACCGACGACTTTCTTCGAGTAACAGTCGATGACGGTGGCAAGATAGACAAACCCTTGCCAGGTGTGGATGTAAGTGATGTCGCCGACGAACTTCACCCCGGGGCGGTCGGCGGTGAATTCGCGCTTAACGAGGTCGGGCATGCCCGCAGCTGCCTCAGCATCAGCCTCGGTGGTGATGCGGAACGGGCGTGGCTGGCAGGCCACCAGGCCCTGGCAGCGCATGATCTGCCGCACCAGCTCTGGAGAGCATTCGGTCTTTTCCGCTGCGAGATCAGCGTGGATGCGCCGGTACCCGTAGGTGCCCTCGGCCTCCTCGAAGAAGTGCTGGATCCGCGCCGTCAGGGCCTGACGGCGGGCCGCCGTGGCCGATTGCGGACGCGTGGCCCAGTGATAAAAACCGGACGTCGAGACGGCCAACCACAGGCACATTTTCACCACCGAATTCAGATTGGCGGGCTCGGCTTTTTGGGAATCGATGAATTCATACTTGCTCACTACCGCTGCTCCCGCGCGAAGTAAGCGCTGGCTTTTTTCAAGAAGGCAGTCTCCGCCCGCAGCTCTTGAACTTCACGCTCAAGCTCCTTCAACCGGGCCCGTTCCGTCACCGTCAGATCCGTCTCCGTGCCGCCGTTGGCCTCACGGTACTTGATGAGCCAGTTGCGGAGCGTCTCGGGGCCGACACCGTACGCGGTGGCAACGTCCTTGATGGGCCTGGACGTGTTGATCACCTCGCGGCACAGCTCGTCCTTGAACTCCTGGGTGAATCGTCTGCGTGATGCGGTCATGCTGATCTCTACTTTCGATAGACCCTCATTTTAAGAGGGCCCACTGTCCGAGATCTTCACGGCAGCTCACGCCAACGGGGTCGCCTCCCGGGCTGATCCAGCCGGCCGGGCCCTTTCAACCACCAGCACAACCCATCGGAGACGTGGAACCCGACACTCCCAGCGACAACCGACCCTGCCAGCGCGCCAAAACCAAGAAATCAACCCGGGCCAGAATCAAACCGGAACCGGGCGTCCAACCCGAGACTCATGGAACATTAGGGCTAGCCGATGGAAACCGAATTCAACGCCCGCTTCGATACCGGCCTCGCATCGAGTCGCCCGCCGAAGCTATAACCGGAGTCGTCGAAACAACTAAGCCGATACCCGCGGATGCCGGAAGGTCATTGACTACACAATCCTGTCGCCAACTGACGTCGGACGCTGGCGCCCTTAACGTTTGGTTGGTGCCATCAATGACGCTTGGATGTGAAAGCGTCCCCAAATTGGCGCGGTATGGGTCACCGCATAGACTGAAGTGGGGAACCTGAACCTGCAGCATGCCAGGAAGGCACCCTCACTTCTGATAGTTGCCAAGCCTCCACTAGAGTGTCCTCACGCAGCCGTCTTCGCCGCTGAACCATTCCTAAGTAGAGGCTTGCCCATGAACGACAAAGAGTTGTACCGCACCCCCGTGGTGCTAAACGCCAAGGGCAGCAACTGGTGTGTGTTCGCCGAGCCGGAAGCAAGAATACTGAACTGCGAAATACAAGGAACCGTCTTCGTCGGCTTCGGTAGTTATGTAAATTCAGGAATCATCAGGTCCTACGCACAAATCGGGCGATTCTGCAGCATTGGTCGGGGCGTAGCCCTCGGCTTGGGCCACCATAACCTGGATGGGTTCTCCACGTCCCCGTTCTTCGAATCGTATTTCCCCGCCGGCACTCTGAAGTTAGCCCAAGCGGAACCGAAGCGTAGAATAGTAATTGGCAATGACTGCTGGATTGGCGACGGTGCCAAAATTGTGTCCGGAGTTACCATTGGCGACGGTGCGATAATCGCTGCCGGCGCCGTTGTAACTAAAGACGTTGAGGCCTACGAAATAGTTGGCGGAATTCCGGCAAAGCACATTCGGTACCGGTTCCACGAAGAAATTCGCCGCAGGCTAATTGCGTCAAGATGGTGGGATATTGATCCCCAGATGGTAAAGCAAGCTGCGGATCACTCAGTATCTGTAACCCTCGATAATCTTGAATCGCTGGCACCTGACCCCAAAGTGCATGTCATCTCATACCAGATGATTCGCGGATAACTTTCGTACCGCAAACCGCAACCAGCATAGGAGTATCTTGTCCGAAAATCAGACCGTCGTCGACCTTTTGGCTGTCCTCGACGAACCCGGCGGTGTGATCGACAAATATATCGAATCGTTCCAGCTCGAACATATCAATATTTCAAATGAGATTCAACGTACGTCCGACCCATTGCTCAATGCGCAACGATACAATGAACTAGTGGCCAACCGGTACGGCGACAAGAATGTCGTTAGGCTGATGACTGCCGAGCACAATGACGTCCCTGTCGAGGCTCTTGCGTTAGTTTCTTTACCGAAAATCCGGACAGTTGTTTTTACGCGAAATTACACAGTTTCCTCATTCAAAAATGTTACTGTCCAAGGTATACCGGTTGATCCAAAGGTGAATTTCGACGCCAAGGTCGGCGGACATATATCAAGAATTATTCGGGAACAGCCTGCCGGGTCGCCCATCAACCCCCCCTCGTTGCCATTTCCTACTAACCATCGGTCGTATGCCGCAATCGCTAAGTACGTCCCGGTGCCCGATGAAAGACACACTGTCTCTATTGACGTTAATGGAGTGAAATACGACTTTCTCTCCGACCTACGCACAGGGACGCGAAAGCTTTTTGTGTTTGGGCAAAGCGCTCTCAATCGATCCCTTGTACAACTGCCCGTGTTCCACCGCTGGAAGTGGATGTTGGACCTGGAGGGCTCTGCAATTGCGTTGAACGATCCGACGCTATATCTCGACAAAAGGATAGATGCAGGTTGGTGGATAGGAACGAAGGATAGGGACTACGTTAAAGAGGTGAGCCGAATCGTCGGCGCTATTGCTGCCAGTCTCAACCTACGGTCAGAGGATGTTATCTTCTACGGTGGATCCGCTGGAGGATTCTCGTCCTTTCACATGGCAGCATGCCTTCCCGGTTCCCGTGTCGTTGCAGACATTCCCCAGATCGATCTTCGAAAATACCACTTGCCGCTGGCCATAGATGCGGCAGTCCGTGCGGGCCTGGGCTGCTCGTCTCGTTTGGAGGTTCCCCAAGAATATCTTCATCGCATTGACGTTATCGAGCGTTTCAAACATGAAAAACACGTGCCGGACTTTCTTTACCTTCAAAACCTGAAAGACGGAACCCACGTTCAAACCCACTTCGGCGACTTCCAATCGAGATTGGAGGCTCTGAGGGACCTGCATGAGTGGGCGCAGTCATCAGGCGTGTACGAGACCTACTCGGCTTGGAGCGTTGTACGAGGCGGCCATTTTCCTTTGGGAAGGTTCGACACAATGAGATACTTGAACAATTACTAGAGGCTGCCGCTTACTGGCGCCTATTCCTCGGGTGTATTTGACCGGTTACGCACTTGTCCGGCTAGTCCACCGTATGGCTGCCGGAACTCTAGGTTCTCTGACGCGAGGGATCGCTTTGAACAGGACGCGACTGTCAACTAGCCTTCAGCAGTCCCCCAGATTATTCGGCTGGCCCTAACAACCGTGACCTCGAAGCAGACCGGTTTGCCATTCCATCTGCCGAGTCATTTCGGTAGATTGATATTCGGTCTCGAGTGCATAGTTGGACTGTTTCAGATTTCTTCATTCCGCCAGCGCCAGCATTTCAGCGTACCCGTAGAGCGAGACTCGCCAATCAGGCACATGACCCGCCACAAACGTCGGCGTTACCAGAGGGAAGCTACACATTGAATACGCTCTTGAGATCGCTTTCACTGACGACCCTACTCCTGGCGTTATGCATCCCCGGGGCCTCTATGAGCTATGCAAGCCCCTTGCCTCCGCCCAGCCTGGTGGATTTGTCGACCACCGGAACCATCACGGAACAGCGAGCAACGCTCCGTACGGCCTACTACAAGTCAGCCCAGGAACTGGACGATGCGCGGGGTGCTGCCGGCGGGCTTCCGCGTGGCCAGGCGAACGCTTTCGCTTCGGCGATTTCGGGTACGGCGGTGACGATGCGGGCCGCTGCTGCGGCGATCTCGGCTGCCACAACCCAAACAC
>NZ_JBTNDX010000061.1:0-4006 GCF_054510755.1 Pseudarthrobacter sp. MDT3-1
AAAACTGGACTAGACATAATGATTAGATTCCTGGTTCTCGCCCCACGCGATCAAGCGGACTTGCTATGACCCAGTGGCACCGTTCCAGCCTGACACGTAGGGCACCGCCCTGCTGAACATCGCCTGAGTTCGGCATCGATGGAGGTCCCCTCGGATTTCGGAGTGGGCCGCAGGCCGCTTGTGGAGGTGCGCGAAGCACCTCGGCAGCGCGTATCAGATGCGTTTGCCTCACGGGATCCGAAAGCGGGACTAGGGCTTTTCCGGGTTCTGGCCCTTGGCCTTGGAGCCCTTCCATAGCCGACGGGATTGGTGGCTGCCTGGGGTATGCAGCACCAGGACGGGGCAGTCCGCGTGGGCAACACACGCAGTGCTCACGGAGCCGAGGTGCATGCCCAGGAATCCCCCATGGCCCCGGCGTCCAACTACCAGCAATGAAGCGCCGGCCGCCGCTTCCACGAGCTTCGCCGCAGCCGGCCCGCGGATCAGTTGCGAGGTCAGCCTTTCCGGAGTCTCGTCACCGAACGCCTTTTCCAAGGCGTCTGCAAGAGTCTTCGATGCAGCCTCTTCAAACCGGGCGAAATCCGGTGGAACGTATCCGGCGTAAATCTCTGGAAAATCCCAGCAGGCAATAGCGACAATAGTGGCGTCCAGGGCCGGCGCCAGTTGCGCCCCCAGACGGAGCGCCTGGATGGACGCTTCCGAACCGTCCACGCCGACAAGAACCTTCTCTTCCGCTTCCATGATCATTCTCCTTCGAAGGTGAATCCCGTGGTTGTTCCTCGTTTGCAGCTCCCATTAGAGTTAGCTGTGTGCCGAGCATATGTGCACCCGCAGGGCTAACGGAACCGCCTACGGATGTTTCTCGGGACTGTCCCGGAATCTGATGCTATCTAGATCCCACCACCGATGTAGCCGTATGGGCTCCTGCAGTGTCCACGGGTCCGTCCACACCGTGTATCCGCTCGCCTTATCGACAAATTCGCGGGACCAAGAGCCTTGAGCTGCGATCCAGAGACCGGATGAGTCTGGCATGCCATCTTCGACCATGCCCCGTCGGTGAAGGTCATTGTCGAGATGAACGTCCACCACCGTTCCGGCTGGGGATTCCCACTCGTCCGTGCGGCGCATCCCTGGGACTGCCACGTGTCTGTTAGTCATTCTGTACGTCGTAAGTAGTGCCGGGTTCAATTCCTGCTGGCGTTGTGCATGGGTGAGCAGTCCGTCCGTGCCCGGGCCGGATGGCTGCGGGACGGCGGGGCCGGTCGGGTTGGGTGGGGCTATTTTTTCAGTGACTGTGCGATCTGTGTCATGACGGTGTTGTCGGCCAGGGTGGTGGCGTCTCCTACTTCGCGGCCTTCGGCGACGTCTTTGAGGAGGCGGCGCATGATTTTGCCGGAGCGGGTCTTGGGCAGTTCCGGGACCACGAGGATGGTTTTGGGTTTGGCGATCGGGCCGATTTCCTTGGCCACGTGGTTGCGGAGTTCCTGAACGATCGCGTCGCCGGTGTCCACGACGTCGCCGCGGAGGATCACGAACGCGACGACGGCCTGGCCGGTGGTCTCGTCCGCGGCGCCGACGACGGCGGCTTCGGCGACGGCGGGGTGGGAGACCAGGGCTGATTTGATCTCGGTGGTGGAGAGCCGGTGCCGAGGGTGTTCATGACGTCGTCCACGCGGCCCAGGAGCCAGATGTCCCCGTCCTCGTCTTTCTTGGCGCCGTCGCCGGCGAACCGAACGCCGCCTGGTCCTACCCGCGGCCGACGCCCCAAGCCCGGATGATCAAAGGCCACGTTGCCTTCGCACCCGGCGGGGGCGTCATCGTCACCGACGACCGTCCCTGACCGTCCACATACGCGCCGGCTGCCTTCTGCCCCCACAGTTTTGTCCTGTCAATCCAAAGATAAGAGAGTACCCGCATGCCACGCATTCCCGCCCACACCGTTGCCGCAGCACCCGAAGCCTCCCAAGGGATCGCCCGGAAACTGGAGCAGAAAATGGGCAAGCTACTCAACATCCACGCCGGCATGGCACACTCCCCGGCCGTGATCGCCTCCTACGAGGGGATCTCCGCCGCCATCGCCGCGCACGGCAGCTTCGAAGCCCGCACCCGCGAAGCGGTCGCCCTGGCCGTCGGAAACCAGAACGGCTGTGACTACTGCCAGGCCGCACACACCCTCTCGGCACGCCGGGCAGGGCTGGACGACGAGCAGATCCTCGCGATCCGCGCCGGCGAAGTGGACTTCGACGACAAACTCGCAACGATCACCGGCGTCGCCCGTGAAGCCGCGGCCCGGACCGGGAACGTCTCCGACGCGACCTGGCAGGCTGCCCTTGACGCCGGCTGGAGCGCCGAGGAGCTCTCCGAGGCGTTCGCCCACATCGCGGCAAACCTGTTCACCAACTACTTCAACCACTACGCCGGAACAGAACTGGACCTTCCCGCCGTCCCGGAACTGACCGCCTGAGACCCCGAGCAGGTGGAAGGGAGCATCGGCCCCCTTCCACCCGGTCTGCGGTTTCACCTCCAAACCAGCAGGCCGGCAGGGCGCGGCGGTCACCCGCAGCCGGGCCCCGCCGGGCGGGGGGTACTGTCCTCGTCAGTGCGCTGTTGCCAGGGCCGCGGGAAGTTCGGTCAGGGCTGTGATGATGAATTCAGGAGCCTCAAAGTGGCCCGGGTAGCTACGCCCGGTCCTGTTCAGCCACGCTGTACGCAGCCCGGCACGGGCGGCGCCGTGGATGTCCCAGGGATGCACGGCCACCAGCAACATGCCGGCCGGGTCGGCCCCGGAAGCGGCGGCGGCATATTCATAGGAGGCCCGGGCCGGCTTCCAGGCGGGCGCGTCTTCGACCGAAAGCAGCGACTCAAATGCCTCCCGGATCCCGGCCTCGCTGAACAGCTTCCCAGCGATCTGGGCCGAGCCATTGCTGAGCGTAATCAGCCGGAACCCTGCAGCGGCGAGGGCCCTGATCCCCTCGGGGACATCCGGATGTACCCTGAGGCCGTTCATGCCGCCCATGACATGGTCGACCGCCGCGTCGAGAGGCCGGTTAAGCTCCGCTCCGGTCAGAAGTCCCCGGAGTGCGTCGGCCCCGATGGCGGCGAACGATCCGTTCTCTCCGCTGGCCGTCAGCGCGAAGCCGTCACGAAGCAGCGTGGCGAACCAGAGATTAGCCAGTTCAGCCGGCGCCCCGACCTCCCTGAAGCGTTCCCCCATGGGCGACATATCTGACAGGGTTTCGTTGACATCAAAGACAACGACTGAGATGGCGGTGGTCATGGATTCTCCTCGTGGTCGCGTGTACGTCTCCAGTGCAAGTCTGCCGCCTTACCGGATAAGAGTGAACCACTGGCGGCGCCAACCGGGCGTATCGGGGCCCGGTGTTCCCGGAAGGTGTAAGCGCAGGTATTATGCAAATTCCGTCTGGAAAAGTGCTCTTACCGCTCACCGATCCCGGGCGCTCTGTTTTCGCCGTCGTCGAAGAGGTAGAGGGCACTGGGGAATTCAGTAGCGGCGAACTGGCATTGGCCTTGGCTCTCGTTAGAGGTAGCTGCAGATGCGTTCGGGGTCGCAGGATGCGGGATCCCCTGCGGCCGCGGCGTCATGGAATTCGGCGACGGTTGCACGCAGCGCGGTGAGGTCTGCGATCTGGGCGTCGAGGTCGCGGAGTTGTTTGGCCAGCAGATCCTTCACATGTACGCAGGGGGCCTGGCCGATGTCCCGGACGGAGAGGATGTCTCCGATCTGGGCCAGGGTCAGTCCGGCGGTGCGGCCGCGGCGGATGAAGTCCAGCCGGCTGACCGTCGCGTGGGGGTAGTCGCGGTATCCGTTCGGTGTCCTGTCGGCGGCCGGCAGCAGGCCCCGACCCTCGTAGAACCGCAGCGTCTTGGCCGTCATGCCGGCGGCGACGCACTGAACGCCGAAGGCTGCCTGAGAATCTACAAGGACACCGCGACCGGGACCAGGGCCGACCGCCCCCAGTGGATCCTGTGCCTTGACAATCTGCGC
>NZ_JBTNDX010000062.1:0-2704 GCF_054510755.1 Pseudarthrobacter sp. MDT3-1
TCGCTGTTAAGCCGAATTCGGCTTAACAGCGATTATGCCGAGAAAAACGTTAAGCCGAGGTTGGGGAATTTGCGCTTGTGGTTCGGGGGTCGCTGGCCCGTTCCTCGGCTTAATGTTTCCGCCTAACTTGTCTTGTATCCCTGCTCCCAGCGGAAGGACAAGGCAATGGATACGACAGTCACGGCTATCGGAGATGTCGTTGTGGCCGCGTTGGAAGACGCCGGCTATATGCAGTCCACGATCGGCCAGTTTCGCAAGTCCATCAAGTGGCTGGGGTTTCTGGCCAAGAAACAAGATTTTGTCTACACAAGCGAGTTGGGTGCGGAATTCGCCTCTATGACGACGAGCCCACGGACCGGGCGGTATAGCGCCCAGCGCCATACCGATTACGGCCGGTTGGTGTGGCTATTTGACTCGTACCTGCTTACCGGCGCCGTGGATCTTTCCATGAGACCCAGGGGGAAGCAGAAGGAAAAGCCCAGCAGCCCGGAATTCTCCAAGCTACTGGCTTCATGGTCCCAGGACATGGTGGAGCGTGGCCTCGCGCGTTCCACACAAGATTGTTTCGGTTCGTTGGCCTGCGAGTATCTGATCGTCTTGGAGGCTGCCGGGATTTCCTCGTGGGCTGCCGCCGACGGGTCCAGCGTTCTGGCATTTCTCGAGTCCCTTCGAAGCCGGTGGGCTGATTCGAGCATGTGGTCGGCGGTGGCTAGCTTCCGCCCGTTCCTGAAATTCACGTCCCGCACGGATCTGCTTGATGCATTGGCCTTGGCCCGGGCCAGGCGTCACCACGAGATTGTTCCGTTGCTCGATGCCGGAGTTGAACGGAAAGTTGTTGACGGCTGCCGGCAAGGTTTGGTGTCGTCACGGGATGCGGCGATTGCCTTGCTCTCGTTGTCCACCGGGTTGCGTGCGTGCGATATCCGCGGACTGCGGCTGGTGGACGTTGACTGGCGGGGCGGCACGATAGGGCTCGTGCAGCAAAAGACCGGCAACCCGTTGACCCTGCCGATACCGCCACTGGTCCTGGCCAAGCTTGCGCACTACGTGCTTGACGAGCGGCCGGTCTCCGATGAGGAAGAGGTGTTCTTGAGGCTGAAGGCCCCGCATGTTGCCTTGGCTGACCATGCGGCGATTTACGTTATCGTCAACAAGGTCTTTCGTGCGTCCGGGGTGGAAGCTATGAAGGTTGGAACGCGTGTCCTTCGCTACAACGCGGCGTCCAGGCTGTTGCGGGCGGGCACCGCGTTGCCGACGATCTCGGCGATCCTCGGCCATGCCCACAGTGACTCGACCAATGTGTATCTGAGTGCGGATACCGAACGATTGCGCTCGTGTGTCCTTCCGCTGCCGGAAGGGGCAGTGCGATGAGCACGTATGGATTCACCAGTGTTTTTGCCGGGGAACTGACGCGGTATCTTGCCTTCAAGCAAAGCATGGGCTGCTACGGCGATTCGCGCATCTGGTACTTGCGCAGCTTCGACACCTACTGCACGGAACACGAAGTGGCCTCCTTTGACCAGCAGGCCATCGAGGGTTGGGTCATGTTCAAGAAGTCGTCCCAGCCGGGGTCCAGCCCGTCCTGGATGTCATACATCAGGGATTTTGGCCGTTGGATGCGGACCCACGGCAACCCCGAAGCCTATGTGCTTGCCGAGTCCTGGAAGAGCGGGTTCTCCCGCTCCCAGCCCTACTTGTTGAGCCGCGAAGAAATCTCGTTGTTCTTCCGATCCGCTACCGGACTGGAGACCAGTTCGCCGTGGAATTGGCAGTCCGTGGCCTTTTTTGCGCTGATGTATTCGTGCGGGCTTCGGACCTGCGAAACCCGCAGGTTACAACCCCGGGATGTTGACCTCGATAAAGGGGAAATCGATGTGCTGTGGTCCAAGGGCAACAGGAGCCGGCGCCTGCCAATCACCGGCCAGGTCATCGACGTCCTCGCCGACTGCGACCGGATATCCCGCAAGAGGTTCGGGCAACAGCGTCCCGGGTTCTTCGTCTCCTCGACCGCAGCCCCGGTCTCGCCGGCTTCGATAGGGGTGACGTTTAACCGGATCTGGGACCAAGCCGGGTTGCCACGGGCAGTTGGTGGCAGACAGCCTCACCCCTACTCCTTCCGCCACCATTTCGCCTACGCCAACATCGAACGATGGATGGCCGAAGGCACCGACGTCAATGCGATGCTGCCCTACCTCGCCCGGTTTATGGGGCATGCATCGCTGGACAGCACCTTCTACTACATCCACACATCGCCGGACTTCATGGAAGGCTACGCAGCACTCACCCACGACGGCCAAGGTGTGTTTCCCGAGGTGGGATTCGAATGAAACGCAGAACGCACGAACCGACTCCCGATTTCTGGGGTTACGCCCGGAACTTCCTGCACGACTTCCTGCCCAACGTCAGGGAAATGGCGCCGCGCAGCATTGAGGCGTACCGGATCAGTCTGGAGAGCTACGTCCATTACCTGGTCGCCGAGAAGCGGGTCCGCCGCCAGGAGATCGGCTTTGACCACTTCGACCGGCAGGTCCTCAAGGACTGGCTGGTCTGGATGCGGCAAACCAAGGAATACCTGCCCGCAACCATCGGCCTGCGCCTCAGCGCCGTCAAGGCCTTCCTGAATTTCGCGTCTGCGGAAGACCTCACCCTGGTCGCGGTTTACCAGGCTGCCAAGAACGTTAAGGCACCGGCCACACCGCGTAAA
>NZ_JBTNDX010000063.1:0-2668 GCF_054510755.1 Pseudarthrobacter sp. MDT3-1
CCCCGGCAGGTAGCCGACCATGATGCCTTCCGCCTGGGCCACGGCGACGGGCAGGGCGCCGATGGTGGAGGGCTGGTCGACGACCAACAGGACCCGTCCCTTGACGGCGACGGAGCGGATGATGGCTTGCAGTTTTGCCTCGTCCTGGGGCAGCGCCCGGTCGAGGATCTTCTTGCCCTGGCGGTCGATGGCGACCGCGTGGTGATTGCTCTTGCCGACGTCAACACCGATGAAGATGTCGACGAGTTCATGGTCCTTGATCAACGCAAACCTCCCAGAATTTGTGTCCGTCAAACCTGTGTTGGCATGTCCTGCGGCGGCAAGGCTCGGCATCCACGTTACGGCTGACCTACGCGGTGTTTCATAGCGCTGGTCCGGTCCCCATTAGCGATCCCCTGGCGCCTATCGAATCCCGGTGACAACACCCCCCGGATCATTGATGACTGGGGGACTTAATCATGCCGGGACCGACAGGCCAACAACCCCAATTCTTACTCGTTAAGGGGCTACTAAAAAGGTAACGGGGGGGGGGGGGGGGGGAAGGGNGCCCGATTTGGGGCTGCTACGCAATGGGGCTAGGCACATCTCGCCGTCACCACCTGGGTGCCAACCTAAGGTAGTAACGAGTCCGGTTAAGGTAAAAACAAGCGCGGGGCCAGGTGCATGTTAAGATGGGTGCAATTTTCCGATACGGGAGTATGCGGAGCCAGAGCGTGGGAATCAAGAGAGCGGGACATGAACGCACCGGAAGTATCAGCGGTCGACTGGATAGGAAACGTCGACTCGCCGGGCGGAATCATGGACACGGTGATTGAACACCTTCAACTGGAACCTTTTGATGTTTCACAGCTCATGACCCGCGACACATCGGAGATTGACAACGCCAAGAGAATGGCACTGCATCTGCCGTATGGCCGACTCATAGCATTTTCCGTGTTTGACGAGCAAGTTTCCTCGGAGTCCTTGGTCATGATAGCCAATCAGCTTCCGACTGGGGCAGTGCTTATGGTTTTCCTCAGCGATTATGTAAATCCCATGAGTGCAAACATTATCACGCGTTATGTTCCGGCTGAAACTCCTGCAGAGTTTATTCTGAAAATTGCTGGGCATGTTCATAAAATAATTAGCACGCAACCCATTGGATCTCGGTTTAATCCCCCTCAAGTTGACTTTCCTGAGTTGCAAAAGCGGTACGTGGAAATCGAGAATTACGAGCCTCTGCTAGATGAACGGCATGCGGTTAAATTAGAAATGGATTCTGTAGATTTCGATTTCTTCAGCGATTTGAGATCCGGATCACGTAAATTGGTTGTGTTCGGGCAGGATGCGATTAATCGAGACATCACTCCTTTGCCCCATTTTTACCGATGGTCCTGGCTTCCACGACTTGAGGCGTCGGCGATCATTCTAAATGACCCGTCCCTTTACGCGCGGAATGACCTCTTGGCAGGTTGGTGGGTGGGAACTCAATCTCGTGATTATCTCAAAGAGGCTGTGGGGATTATCTCGAAGATCGCAAGCGCCCTAGATATTGAAAACCATGATATTACTTTTTTCGGTGCATCTGCTGGTGGTTATTCGGCGTTAGCTATGGCCTCATGTTTGCCTGGTTCTAGGGCGATAGTCGACATTCCTCAAGTTTGCCTAGAAACGTATGGTGCCAAGGTTGCTTCTGATGCATCTATTAAAGCTGGTCTGAACTTTGATTCGGCTGAACTTGTGCCCGAAAAATTCCGGCACCGGATTGACCTAATAGAACGGTTCATCTCTGAACAGTGGGTCCCGGACTTTCTTTACCTGCAAAACAATAGGGATCACACTCATGTCGGTGCACAAATGGGTCCTTTTCTCGCTCGACTCGGAGCTCTAATGTCCAAGCACCGTTGGGCGCAATGTGAGTTTGTTGTCGAAATGTACAGCGCCTGGAATCTCCTAAAAGGAGGCCACTTTCCACTATCGCGCGAGGTGACCTTGCGTCGGATTAATGAGTACATTGTAAGTCCGAAAGCTAGGAGCCGCTCCTGAGCTAGGCCGAGGCTTTCAGCAGATGCCGTCCTTCGCATGTGGTTGAGCAGCCACCGGAGTTTCGGATCTGGGAAAATCGTGTTGTTGACGAACTTTATGCCGACTGAATGAAGCACGATTCTGCGGTCCCGACTGACACATATTCCGGCTCTTCAAGGTTCTCGGGGAAATAGGTTCGTGTTATAGCTAGCAAAGGACTTGTGGTCCTGCTGGGATGAGTGTTATCTACGCATTCAACCTGAACAGCAGCCACGAGCCTTGTTAGAGGCTACTGTGGCGGCCGAAGATGCTGCCAGCTTGATCTTCAATCTCCATGATTACGGCGGCTGAGGCAGACCGTGCTGGACGCGGTCATCACCTCGGGACGGGCAGCGTCCGAGACTGCCCTGGCTTTCGGCGTCTCGTGGTGGCTGGTCCAGCAGGTCATCGGTGACGCCGCTCTCCGCCTTCCGGACGTGGACCTTCTGGCGCCGAGGATGCTGGGCATCGATGAGCCAGGTACCGGTCCGTGCGGTTCTTCCAGGACCCCGCCACGAAGGCCTCAGGACTCTGGACATAGCGTTTTAATTGTTGGCTGACGTTTCTTTGTTTTTGATCTCAAATCGCAGGGTCCGGTCGGTGCCGGGGTAGCGGGTTTCGGTGG
>NZ_JBTNDX010000064.1:0-2603 GCF_054510755.1 Pseudarthrobacter sp. MDT3-1
TGTGTCTGTTGTTTGAGAACTCAATAGTGTGCCAAGTTTGTTGATACCAATTTATTGTATTGAATTGGTTGAATTGACTGGATCCGCCACCCCGTGGTGTGGTCTGGTTTTTACAGCTGGTTTCAAATTTTGTGCAGCCATTTTATCCTGTTATTTCCGGGGTTGGTGGTTGTGTCTGTTTTACTTCAACGGAGAGTTTGATCCTGGCTCAGGATGAACGCTGGCGGCGTGCTTAACACATGCAAGTCGAACGATGAACCTCACTTGTGGGGGGATTAGTGGCGAACGGGTGAGTAACACGTGAGTAACCTGCCCTTAACTCTGGGATAAGCCTGGGAAACTGGGTCTAATACCGGATATGACTCCTCATCGCATGGTGGGGGGTGGAAAGCTTTATTGTGGTTTTGGATGGACTCGCGGCCTATCAGCTTGTTGGTGAGGTAATGGCTCACCAAGGCGACGACGGGTAGCCGGCCTGAGAGGGTGACCGGCCACACTGGGACTGAGACACGGCCCAGACTCCTACGGGAGGCAGCAGTGGGGAATATTGCACAATGGGCGAAAGCCTGATGCAGCGACGCCGCGTGAGGGATGACGGCCTTCGGGTTGTAAACCTCTTTCAGTAGGGAAGAAGCGAAAGTGACGGTACCTGCAGAAGAAGCGCCGGCTAACTACGTGCCAGCAGCCGCGGTAATACGTAGGGCGCAAGCGTTATCCGGAATTATTGGGCGTAAAGAGCTCGTAGGCGGTTTGTCGCGTCTGCCGTGAAAGTCCGGGGCTCAACTCCGGATCTGCGGTGGGTACGGGCAGACTAGAGTGATGTAGGGGAGACTGGAATTCCTGGTGTAGCGGTGAAATGCGCAGATATCAGGAGGAACACCGATGGCGAAGGCAGGTCTCTGGGCATTAACTGACGCTGAGGAGCGAAAGCATGGGGAGCGAACAGGATTAGATACCCTGGTAGTCCATGCCGTAAACGTTGGGCACTAGGTGTGGGGGACATTCCACGTTTTCCGCGCCGTAGCTAACGCATTAAGTGCCCCGCCTGGGGAGTACGGCCGCAAGGCTAAAACTCAAAGGAATTGACGGGGGCCCGCACAAGCGGCGGAGCATGCGGATTAATTCGATGCAACGCGAAGAACCTTACCAAGGCTTGACATGAACCGGAAATGCCTGGAAACAGGTGCCCCGCTTGCGGTCGGTTTACAGGTGGTGCATGGTTGTCGTCAGCTCGTGTCGTGAGATGTTGGGTTAAGTCCCGCAACGAGCGCAACCCTCGTTCTATGTTGCCAGCGCGTTATGGCGGGGACTCATAGGAGACTGCCGGGGTCAACTCGGAGGAAGGTGGGGACGACGTCAAATCATCATGCCCCTTATGTCTTGGGCTTCACGCATGCTACAATGGCCGGTACAAAGGGTTGCGATACTGTGAGGTGGAGCTAATCCCAAAAAGCCGGTCTCAGTTCGGATTGGGGTCTGCAACTCGACCCCATGAAGTCGGAGTCGCTAGTAATCGCAGATCAGCAACGCTGCGGTGAATACGTTCCCGGGCCTTGTACACACCGCCCGTCAAGTCACGAAAGTTGGTAACACCCGAAGCCGGTGGCCTAACCCCTTGTGGGAGGGAGCTGTCGAAGGTGGGACTGGCGATTGGGACTAAGTCGTAACAAGGTAGCCGTACCGGAAGGTGCGGCTGGATCACCTCCTTTCTAAGGAGCACCTACAGGCTGTTGTCCACTGCGTAATGTGGTGGGCGGGGTTTGTCAGGAGTATATGCCCGTTGCGCGGACGTTTGTTCTGCGGCGGGTGCTCAAGGGTGGAATATCAATGAATAGCGGCCGTTTGTTTCTTTCCTGACCTAGTACGGTGGTTGGTTGTCCTTCGGGATGGCTTCTCTGCCTGGAACGGTGTGGGTTGGGGGTGGGTGGTTTAGTGTTTGGCACACTGTTGGGTCCTGAGGCAACAGGGCCGGGAGGATGGGCTGCAGCTTACGGGTTGTGGTGTGTTTTGTCGGGTTTGTTTGTTTCTGGTTTCCTGGCTGCATCGATCGCACGGTTGACCTTTTGGGGTTGTGTGTGGGGTGTGTGGTTTGGGGTTGTTGTTTGAGAACTACATAGTGGACGCGAGCATCTTTTATAAGAAGCAATTTCCAAGAATTATGAACCTGGATCTGTCCGGGCGTCTGTTGCTGTGGCCTTCGGGTTGTGGTGGTGGTGTCCGGGTGGTTTTCGTGGTTCTCTCGAAAATTAGTTTTTTTGATCTTTTGTGGTCAAGTTTTTAAGAGCACACGGTGGATGCCTTGGCATTAGGAGCCGAAGAAGGACGTAGGAATCTGCGATAAGCCTGGGGGAGTCGATAACCGGACTGTGATCCCAGGGTGTCCGAATGGGGAAACCCCGCCAGGGGCGCGAGCTGCCTGGTGACCCGCATCTGAACACATAGGGTGCGTGGAGGGAACGCGGGGAAGTGAAACATCTCAGTACCCGCAGGAAGAGAAAACAATAGTGATTCCGTCAGTAGTGGCGAGCGAACGCGGATCAGGCTAAACCGTTCCATGTGTGATAGCCGGCGGGCGTTGCATGGGCGGGGTTGTGGGACTTTCC
>NZ_JBTNDX010000065.1:0-2423 GCF_054510755.1 Pseudarthrobacter sp. MDT3-1
CCAGGACTCTGGACATGGGGTGATGGTGTTCGACTGACTTCCGCAGGATTCCGGTGTTTTTGTTATGGGTGCGACATAACAACGGCTGTTAATCCCCCTTCTCTTGCGATAGAATCTAAGTAATAGATTCTTCGGTTTGGGAGGGGTGGCATGATGAGCGTGATGACTGCCCAACTGCCTCTTCCTCAAGCAATGGATGCCGGCGCGGTGCCGATAGGTCTCGCGGCGTCACTGCTGGAGGATGCCACGGGTGGGCGCGTGTTCGTTCATGGGGAACTCTCCTACGCCTGGGACGAGAAGGACATCGCGACCCGCCGGTTCGCGGCGGCGAAACTGGCGGACATCAAGGCCGCTTCGGTAGCCGGGATCGCTGCCGCGTTCGGTGTTGATGCGATCACCTTGTGGCGCTGGCGTCAGGTCCTGGCCGCGGAAGGGGTGTTGGGCCTGGCCCCGGAGAAGCCTGGCCCGAAGGGGCCCAGCCGGCTGACGGAACCGAAGATGTCCGAAATCCGTGCCTTGCGGGCCACCGGACTGTCGCTGCGGGCGATTGGGGCAAAGGTGGGCGTCTCCGAATTCAGCGTGCGACGGACACTGGCCATGCCGGTGCCCACCGGTCCGGAACCGGTGAAGCAGGATCCGCCCGCCACATCTGTGGCGGCGGAGCTGGCAGCCGGGTTGCCGGTGCTGCCGGCACCGGTGGACCGGTCCGGAGAGCGGGCCTGGGCCCGGGCCGGGTTGGTAGAGTGCGCGGCACCGGTGTTCGCCCCGGCGGCCCGGGTGCCGTTGGCCGGGCTGTTCCTGGCCCTGCCCGCACTGGAGACCACGGGACTTTTGGAGTGCGCGAAGGAGACCTTCGGGGCGCTGCCAAACGGATTCTACGGTCTGGAGACCATCCTCACCGGCGCCGTGTTCCAGGCCCTGGCCGGGGAACCACGCGCCGAGGGGATCACCCGGATTGATCCCGTAGCTTTGGGCCGGGCGCTGGGCCTGGACCGGGCGCCGGAAGTGAAGACCCTGCGCCGCAAAATCGGGGCATTGGCCGGCACCGGCAAGGCCGGGGACCTGCTCACCGCGATGGCCACAAAACACCTCAAAGGCAGCAACGAAGGAGGTGAGGATCTGGCCGCGGTGCTCTACGTCGACGGGCATGTCCGCGCCTACCAGGGCACCAGGAAGATCGGGAAAGTCCATTCGACCCGGTTGAAGTTCCCCGTCCCGGCGACCGAGGAGACCTGGGTCGCCGACGCCCACGGCGCCCCGGTCCTGGTGGTCATGGCCGAACCCGGGGCCGCGCTGACCGGGGAACTGCGCCGGCTCCTGCCCGCCCTGCGCCGGATCATTGGGGACGACCGGAGGGTGCTCGTCGGTTTCGACCGGGGAGGCTGGTCCCCGGCCCTGTTCAAGCACATGGCAGAGAACAAATTCGATGTGCTGACCTGGCGCAAGGGCACCACCCTGGACGTCCAGCCCTCCCACTTTGCCGAGGTCGCCCACACCGACGAACACGGACAAACCCGGGCCTGGGAAGCGGCCGACACGGCCGTTGGGGTCCCCATCGGCACCACCGGGGAAGTGTTTCCGATGCGTCAGCTCAGCCGCGAGGTCAACACTCCCGGCGGCGGGTCCCGGCAGATCCACATCCTCACCACCACCGACATGCCCGCCGGGGAAATCATCTACCGGATGGGCGCACGATGGCGGCAGGAAAACTACTTCCGCTACGCCAGGATCCGCTTCGCACTGGATTCCCACGACGCCTATACCAGCGTTGATGACGACCCGGAACGGTCCGTGCCGAACCCGGCCAAACGCAAGGCCTACCAGCAGGTCCTGGCCGCCAAAACCCGATACGAGAAAACCCTGGCCGACACCGACGCGGCGATGCTCGCCGCCCGGACCCCGCCGCCGGGAACATCCACGGTCCTGATCACCAACACCATGCACAACAAGATCACCGCGGACCTCCTCACCGCCGAAACCGCGCTCGACACCGCACAGGAAGCGCACCGGGAGATCCCCGCCCGGGTCCCGCTCGGCGAGATCGCCGCAGGCCAGCAGGTCCTGGACACCCAAACGAAACTGCTCAGCCATGCGATCCGGATGGCCGCGTTCAACACCGCCTCCACCCTGGCGAGAGAGGTCCGGACCAACACCGGCTACGCCCGCGGCGACGATGAGGCCCACGCCCTGATCCGGCAGGCCCTCACCGGCAGCGGCGACATCGACCCCCGCATCGACGGCTACCTCACCATCCGCCTCGACCCGCTTCCCACCCAACGGGCAACCACCGCCATCGGCGAGCTCTGCAACCACCTCACCGCCACCGAAACCCGCTACCCCGGCACCGACCGGACCCTGCGATTTGAGATCAAAAACAAAGAAACGTCAGCCAACAATTAAAACGCTATGTCCAGAGTCCTGAG
>NZ_JBTNDX010000066.1:0-2378 GCF_054510755.1 Pseudarthrobacter sp. MDT3-1
CCGGTAACGAAGAAACGAATATCTCCGTTCCAGACCCCACTTCGTTCCCGGTGTACTGCGTCCTTCTGCCGGGGTGTTATTTCACGGTGAGGGTGCCTTTCATGTTGCCGTGGAAGTTGCAGTGGTAGGGGTAGGTCCCGGGTTCGACGGGTGCGGTGAAGGTGCCGGTGCCGACTTGGATGTTGGCGTCGAACGCGTCACCGGTGTCAGCGGTGATGGTGTGCGCTTCGGTGTCTTCGTTGGTCACACTGACCGTCGCTCCGGGGCTCACGGTTTCCGCGCCCTGGTATTTGAAGCCCTTGATCAGTATTTTCGCCGGGGCCGCCGCGGGTGTTGAGCCCGGGCCGGAGGTTGAGGGAGCAGGTTCTGTGGTGGCGGCAGGAGCTGAGGGGAATTGTTCCGCCTGTGTGGGGTTGGCTGTTGTGCCGGACCCGGAGGTGCCGGGGGTCCCGCAGCCCGGACACTACCAGCACGGCTGCCGCTGCCGCGAGTCCGAGCGCGCTACCGGTTCTGGTGTTTGCTTTCATGGGTGCCCCTTTCATGGGTGCCGTCGGTTGGTGCCTTTGTTTGCGCATAAGCGGATCAGGGGTGTTCGACCCAGCAGGCCAGGATGGTGGTGGAGAGCTGGTAGGCCAGGGCGTTCCTGGTGATGTTCTCCGGTCCCAGGGTGGCGGGCAGGTCGGTGGCGTCCACGTGCAGGACGAAGGCGTCTTTTTGGAACACCGCTGACCCGTCGGCGGTTTCGTAGGCCGGGAAGCCGAGGTTCGCGAGGCCTTCGATGGGTGTGGCGTCTTTGGCCAGGGCCTGCATCGCGTCGAAATATACCCGTGCCGACGCAGGGTCTGCAGCTTCCTGGACGGAGATTGCCAGTGCCCCTTCGTCCAGGTGGTAGGTGCAGGTGAAGGTGTTGTCGGCCCAGTCGTTGATGGTGTGCGGGTCCTCCTTCAGGTCCAGGATGGCGGTGAGCCTGTCCATCGGCTGGTCTCCGCAGACCATCAGGGCAGCGTCGCTGGGACCGTCGGCCTTGGGTGTGTCCGGGGATGATGACCCGTCACTGTGGTGCCCGCTGCCCTGGCTGTCGGTGTGCCCCGCCTCGGGTGAAGCAGCCGAGGGGGCCAGCGTCGAGACGTCCGACGGTGCGGTGACGGATCCGGCCGCTGTTGCGCAGCCGGAGAGCAGCAGGGACGAGAGTGCCAACGAGGCCAGCAGGGGAGTACGGTTTTTCATGACTTCCGTCCTGGCCGCTCCCGCTAAGGATTTGCGGCCGCTTTTCAGGCTGTGCGTTGTCAGGCTTTGAGTGTGGCGTAGATGACGTAGTTGTCGTCGAAGAGGCCGGTGGCGGGGTCGTAGCCGTCGCAGGTGACCAGCCGGAGTTCGGCGCCGTCGGTGTTGCCGTAGACCTCGAGGGTGGGGAATTCGTTCTTGCTGTAGAGGGCGCCGCGGTCAACGGTGAACACGGCGATGCTGCCGTCGGTTCGGGACACGTTGATTTCGTCGCCGTTTTTGAGCTTCTGGAGGTCCGCGAACACCCCGGTGTTCCCGCCGAGGGCGTTGACGTGACCGAGGATCACGGAGGGTCCCCGTTCACCGGGTGTGGGGGAGCCGTTGTACCAGCTGGCGGGTGTGCCGTTACCGGTGTCTTCCGGGACTTCCAGGGAGCCGTTCTCCCGCAGTCCCAGGTGGAGAAGGTCCGTCCGGACCCCGATCGAGGGAATGGCCAAGGTGACGGGAGCGGAAGCGCCCATCACCGGCGGAAGCTGCTGTGCGGGCGGGGCCGCCACGGGGGCGGCGGGCGGCGGGGTGGCTGTAGCCGGTGTCGGAGCCGCGGTCGTGCCGGGTGTTACCGGAGATGAGGCGGAAGGTGGGGAGCCGGCGTCGGGCGTTCCGTTGTTTCCTGCGCCGCAGCCGGCCAGGGTGAGCAGGAGCAGAACCCCGGCCACCGCAGAGGCCAGGGGGCCTCTGCGGTGGCCGGGATTCATGAGTGTCACAGTGATGGTCCAGTCCGCCCTTGCTTAGGCTGCTGATCCGGCGCTGCGGCGACGGACAACGTAGGCTCCGCCGGCGAGGGCGATCAGGGCCAAACCGCCGCCGATAGCGAGGGCTCCGGTGTCGGTGCCGGTTTCGGCGGTGACGCCGGTCTCAGCGCCGCCTGCCGGCATCTTCATCTGGCCGGCCTTCAAGGTCCCGCACAGGGCGGGGGAAGTGGCGGCGAGCGGAAGGGTCGGGGCAAGGTCGCTCTTGGCGGCCTGGCCTGCCGCGCTGAGCGTGGCCGGGTCAAGGCCGTGGACGACCACAACTGCGGTGCCCGCTTTCAGGGAAGCCATGGTCTCGGCGTTCAGTTCGAACGTGCGGTCAACGGTGTAGGCCGCACCCTGGCC
>NZ_JBTNDX010000067.1:0-2231 GCF_054510755.1 Pseudarthrobacter sp. MDT3-1
CAAACCACCAAAACCAGTCCGGAACTTCCCTAGCGCCAACGGCTGCACGGGATCCTACTCCACCCGTAGATTGCCCCTGGGGACACGCTCAGGAGTACTGGGCATCCTTGCCATGGTCGCGGAATTCGAAGCCGACCTGATCCGCGCACGAACCCGGGAGGGCATGGCGGTCGCCAAGGCGAAGGGCCGCCTCCGTAGGAAGCAGCCCAAGCTTTCCAAGACACAGGAAGCGCACCTGGTCTCCGTTCACCGGGCGGGGACACACACAACGGTGGAGATTGCCGAACTCTTCGCGGTAGCGCGCTCAACCGTCTACCGCGCCATCAAACGCGCTGGCGACGCCACCGTCTAGAACCGAGAGATTTCCGCCATCCGAAGCCGGAATTCGCGCCGACGCCCCTAAACGTGAATTTCCGTACCGATCCTCCTCAGACCCCGGTTCGGCGTGGGTGGCGGGGGCGAACTGGCCGCTAATGGGAATGCCCTTTGGCTGGCGTGCGGTGTTGTCGGTCATGCTCAGTCTGTGTGCGGCCGCATCCCGACAGCCACAGAGAAACTAGGTTGTGGACGTTTTGGGGCCGACCATCATGTAGAGAAAACGAATGAGGAACATCCCGGCCACAGCGAACATAAGTATCGCGAACTGGGGCCAGCCGCCGACGGCCTGGCTGCATGCCTGACCGAGTTCCGGGAAGAAGTTACGGGCGGGGACAGGGTCGAAGGCGGTCCCGCAGTATGCGTCGACGACTCCGTATTGGTTGCGGCACTGGCTTCTATACGGTGAACGGCGCTATAGATCCCAGTAGCCAGGGCCGCAGCCCCGATCAGGAACATCGCTAGCCGCATCTGCGGGGTACTAGGACCCACGAAGTAATTCGCCATGGGAGCTATTAGAGCACTCCAGTTCATGGCGAACCGGCAGTTCCATCACGTTTCGTCGTATTCGCCGGACTGGTCGGTTTCCAGGATGGCCACGACCCGGTCGAACCGCAGGAACTCTTGGCGGCCGTCGAGGTGCAGGAAATCCATCGACGGATCGTGCCCGCCGGAGAAGACGATTCGGATCTTACCGAACACCGGTGTCGGATCGGAGTAATCTCCTTTGTACAGGTAGACCGCGGCAATGCCGTTGAGCATCGGACGTTCACCGCGGTCGGCGCGCATGTGACGCAGCGCCATCGCCTTGGGGTCCTGCTCCGCCTGGTCGAGCGCCTTCATGAACGCGCCCAGATAGAAGTAGACGGCTTGGCCACGCCTCGCAAACGGCCGACACTGCGGCTGGCGTCAGGCGAGTTGCATGAGGCGAGGTCATCAAGGCAGCTGCTGGTGGCACGGCAATCTCGGCCACTTCGTCCGGCGCAGCCCGTCCGGCCCGCTTCGCTCCACAACGATCCTGACGCGCGCCCGCCCACGTGCGCGTTGATGCATGCATCGAATCCACCGTTAAACCGACACTTCCCACTGCGGTCGAACCAGGATCCTCAGCACGCCATGAGGACAGCCACGGCCTTCCAATGACTCAGCACGGGAATACGACGTTCATTGTCGCAGTCAACTCAAAAAGTTCGACGGAAGAAGACGAGACAAAGCTCACTGGTGTGGGAGAAAATGAGAAGGGCGCTGTCACGCGCCACAATGAGTGCAGCCACATTGGCCGGACGGCCGTTCGGCCGGTGTTGGCAGCAAGTCTCAATGAGGAGGAATGATGGGTAACGAAGCCCAAACTCCGGACGCAGCTGCGTCCGTGGACTTCAAGCAAGTCCAGTCGACCGAGCGGTTCCAGGAACTTCGCAAACGTCACCGCAGCTTTGTCTTTCCCATGGCCATTGCATTCCTGCTCTGGTATTTCGCATACGTCCTGCTGGCTGACTACGCCGTCGAATTCATGTCCACCAAGCTCTGGGGAAACATCAACATCGGCCTCATCCTGGGCCTGCTGCAATTTGTTTCCACGTTCGCCATTACCGGTTGGTATGTGAGCTACTCCAACCGGAAACTAGATCCGATCGCCGCCGAAATCCGCCACGAAATCGAAGGCCACGAGTTCGACAAATCCGGCAAAGCCGCGGACGGAGCAGCCAAATGATCGGGACTGTTACTGCCGTGGATGTTGCCGCGCCCAAGGGCACCGGAATTTTTCAAGTCGGTCGGTACCAGTGGGAGTTAGGCTGCTAGTTTTTCGGTGTTTTCCTTGGGTTGGTTGATCCATGCGGGCCCGGGCAGGGCCAGTA
>NZ_JBTNDX010000068.1:0-2095 GCF_054510755.1 Pseudarthrobacter sp. MDT3-1
ACGCTCAGAATCATCCGATCGAGTCGGTAACCAAGAACGGCGCCCGGCACCCGTTTGTGCGGGTTCCGGGCGCCGTGCTTTGTCTTGAGGCTGCCTGCTGCTTAGGCCAGGGCTGCGATAGTGCGGTTCTGGCTGCGGCCGAAGACCAGGGCGTCGATGGAGAACCGGCCTGCCCCGACGATGGCGAGGGCTGCCGCGCCGGCCGCGAGGACGAGCACGAGTTCGTATCCGCCTTTGTCAGCGAAGATGCCGGCCGGCGCGTGGACCAGGAACAGGGCGCCGAGCATGTCCAGTGCCAGGAGGGCGGCCACTGGGCGGACCAGTACGCCAAGAATGATGGCGGCGCCCCCAAGGAGTTCCAGAACGCCGATGGCGGGAGCAACCAGCTGAGCAGCCGGTACCCCCATCTGAACGAAAGCGGCCTGCGTGCCCGGGATGGTGTATTCAAAGATCTTCTGCCAGCCGTGGGCAAAGAAGACAACGCCCACGGCCAGGCGCAGGACTGTACGGGCGAGATTGGACTGCGTGGCAGCGGGATAGACCGGAGAAGTCATGGGATCGTTCCTTTTGTCTTGGCTTCCTGAAGGGGGCGGTTCAAGCCCGGCCTTCGGAAGTTTAGTTGATGTTTCAAGTACCACTCTAAGAGTAAATGGTTGTTGCGTCAACTAATTTGTCGACTGTGCGCAGTATTTTCTGAGCGGGACTGGCGAGGGGGCTCATGCAGTCACGTCATGACGGCGATAGAGGGGCGCCATAGCCGCATCAGGATCCAGCCTCCCCAGGAGGGCATCGGCGATCCCCCGGAGCTGGCCGAGCTGTTCGGGAGTGAGCGCGTCAATGACGTGACTGCGGACGTTTGCCACATGGCCCGGCGCGGCTTCCAGGATTTTGCGCCATCCATCATCGGTGATGCGGGCGTTGGTTGCACGCCGGTCCTCGGGGCAGGGAAAGCGCTCCATTAGACCGCGCGCCTCGAGCCGCTTGACGACGTGGGACAGGCGGGGCAGCGTGGCGCTGGTCCGGGCCGCCAGGGCGGTCATTCGCAGGGTCCGGTCAGGGGCTTCGGAGAGCATCGCGAGCACGTAGTACTCAAAACTGGTCAGGTCCGCGTCACGGCGCAGCTGGGAGTCCAACACATTGGGCAGCAGCTCGACCACCGTATACAGCCGCACCCAGGCAGCCAATTCGTCTTTTGTAAGCCAGTTCGTTTCCATGGCTCCATTCTCTCCGAAGTTTGTTGTTGCGACAACTAACCTTAGCCGCTACTATTTAGTTGAAGCCTCAATCAACTGGGGTTCGAAACGAAGGAGACCGTTATGACCACTGTAAGCATCCTCGGAACGGGCAACATGGGCACGGCCATCGCCGGCATCGTTGAAAAGGGCGGCAACACCGTCCAGGTCCTCGGCAGCGAGGACACTGCCCAGGCGGTCACCGGTGAGATTGTCGTCCTGGCCGTTCCCTACCCCGCCGTGCAGGAGATCCTGGCCCAACGTGCTGGCCAGCTCGCCGGCAAGATCATCGTGGACATCACCAACCCGTTGAACTTTGAAACCTTCGACTCCCTGACCGTGCCGGCTGATTCCTCGGCCGCTGCCGAAATCCAGGCCGCGCTACCGAACTCCCACGTGGTGAAGGCCTTCAACACCACCTTCGCGGCCACCCTGGCCGCGGGCGAGATCGCCGGGCAACCCACCACTGTGCTGATCGCCGGGGACGACGCCGACGCGAAATCCCGGCTCGCGGAGGTCATCACTGCCGGCGGCCTGCGCGCCATTGATGCCGGCTCACTGCGACGGGCACGTGAGCTGGAGGCAAAGGGCTTCCTTCAGATCGCCCTCGCGGCCGGCGAGAAGATCGCCTGGACCGGCGGCTTCGCCGTCCAGGCCTAACCCAGCCGTCAACCCAACTCCGCAGCACCGCATTTCCCCGGGAGCCGGCCAGCCTTCATTCTGGCCGGCTCCCGTCACACTTGTGGCCCCCATACCGAGGAAGAATTACCTCCGATGCCAGTCTCCCCCGTCCGGCTGAACCACGCCGTACTATTCGTCACCGACCTTGACCGGGCCGAGCGCTTCTACACCCACGTCTTCAG
>NZ_JBTNDX010000069.1:0-2058 GCF_054510755.1 Pseudarthrobacter sp. MDT3-1
TCACCACTTCATGACGCTTGCGGATTTAGTCAACTCCGCACTCGGCTCGGAAGTCGGGCGCGGCACTAGCGCTACATCCGGTCATGGGTCTGGTCTCTGGCCCAGCTCTCATTCATTGCCATTGACTCTGGCCGTGCAAAGAGCCTACGTTGCGCTCCATGAGCTATCACGAGTAGTCAGTACTCGCTTTTAAGAGCACTCCCGCTGACTGTTCGTAAGTACAGGGATTTACCAACGGGCGAATTCTTTAGGTATGGGGTATTGGGAACACAGTAATTATTAGGTACAGGGCTGTCATTGTGCGCCTCATTGGGCGCTCCTACGCTTGTGGCCTAGGGCTTCTGCCGTCGTTTCTGTCGACGTATATGCGGAGTTCAGGCGTGACATCCAAGAACCCAGGAGATCAGCCATGAAGATAAATAGGCCCGTCAAGTGGCTAAGCCAGGCACTCGTCCTTAGCACCCTATGCGTAAGGCGGGGAGGTGGTCGCTCGGCTGGTCTTCGTCTACGCGGGTCGCGGAATCTGCGGCTCCATGCACTGCTGACAGCGCTGCTGCTTGCGCTGGGTGGTGTTCTGGTGGTGCCGGTTGCGGCGTCGGCTGCTCCGGGTGATGTTGGGGTTGAGGGTCCGTCGCATTCGGGGACGGGGACGCCGACGGGTACGAAGCGGGCGACGAGCGGGTTGTGGTTCAACGACGGGCTCTGGTGGGGGAACCTGTGGGACACTTCCAGCTCGGATTTTCATATCTTCCGGTTCAATGCCGCGTCGAGCTCGTGGGTCGATACGGGTGTGGCGACGGACACGCGGGCGAACACTCATCATGACGTGTTGTGGGACGGGACGACGTTGTATGTGGCGAGCTATCGGTTCGTCAACGACGGTGTGCCGGCTGAGCCGGGCTTCCCAACGACGATGCGACGTTACAGTTATAGCTCGAGTACGAAGACGTACTCGCTGCTGGCGCAGAGTCCTACAAACATCAACAACTACCGCGTAGAGGCCCTGACCATCGATAAGGACTCGACGGGTCGGGTGTGGGCCACGTGGCAGCAGGGGAACCGGATCTATCTGAACGCCACCGGCACGGATGGCAAGACCTGGGGCACGCCGTTCCCGCATCCTGCGTCGTTGAGCAACGTGTCTGTGGACGACACGTCGGCTGTGATCGCGTTCGGACCCGGCAAGATGGGTCTGATGTGGAGCCGGCAGGTCGGTGGCTCCACCGACGGCATGTACTGGAGCTACCGTGCCGACAGTGTCGGCGGAGCCCCGAACACCGGATGGAGCACTCCTGTGGCGGCGGTGTCGGGGCAGCGCAGCGCTGATGACCATATGAACTTGAAGTGGCTGGACTCCTCGGGTGACCGGGTTTTCGCCGCCGTCAAGACGTCGTTCACGTCGGCGCCTCAGCCGCTGATCCAGCTGTTGGCATTGAATGGCACGACCTGGTCGGCGCACCCGATCGCGCCTGTGTCGGAGTGCCCGAACCGGGTGATCGTCCTGATTGATGAGAGCACGCAGAGACTGCGTACCTTCGCTACCTATCCGAAGCCGAGTGGCACGACGAACGCCGGTGTCTGCACTTCCTCGGGGGGTGCGATCTACGAGAAGTCCTCGCCGCTGGACAACATCAACTTCACCACCGCGAAGACGGCTCGTATCGTGGACGCCGACCAGTATGTCCACAACGTGACGTCAACGAAGCAGAACCTCAACAGCGCGGCGCGGGGCACGGCCAACAGCGGTCTGCTGTTGCTCGCCGATGTGAACGCCACGAGCCGGTACTGGCACTCCTACGACCCCAGCGGTGGTGGTGGTGGTGATACGACGGCTCCGACGGTGACGGGTACGTCTCCGACTGATGGTGCGACTGGTGTGGCGGTGACAGCGAATGTGACGGGGTCGTTCTCGGAGGCGATGGATGCCTCGACCGTCACCTCGAGCACGTTCACGCTGAAGGCGGGGACAACGACGGTGCCGGCCGCTGTGACGTACAGCAGCACGGGCAACGTTGCGACGTTGAACCCGACTGCTGACCTGACCGCAAACACGACGTA
>NZ_JBTNDX010000007.1:0-193842 GCF_054510755.1 Pseudarthrobacter sp. MDT3-1
AATACCGGGCCAAAGGCCGTGCCATCGACCGCCGAACCTACCCCGCGACACTCACCACGAGAATCTTGACACCCGACCCAGACGACTAACCGAACGGCATTGCCATTAGGGGCAGTGCACCAGTTCCAAAGGTGCCTGAAAGTTGCCGGGCGTGAGTACCTTGATGCCGCTGCAACGATGTTGGATGAGCGGGGCCTCGGACACAGTGGCGTCAAAGACGTCGGCTCCGGATATGTTCTGGAGTTCTGAGATCCTGACAACATCGCGTTGGAGCTCTTCGTCACTAACGCCAGGTTAACCACGCACCTGTGGAATACATCGGGGGCCTCAGGCCTTGGACCCGGTATGACTACTATTGCAATCATCGGAGCAGGACCAGGACTAGGGGCAGCAGTGGCGCGGCGTTTCGGCGCGGAAGGGTTCACCGTTGGCCTGATCTCTCGCGACCAGGGGCGCCTGGATGCACTGGCCGGGGAATTGGCCAGTGACGGCGTGGAGGCCAGGGGTTTCACCGCTGACGTCCGCGACCCGTCGTCCATTGCCAAGGCCCTGGAGCAGGTGGCGGAGACCCTTGGCCCGATCGAGGTGCTGCAGTACAGTCCGCTTCCGCAAAAGGACTTCATGCGCCCGGTCCTTGAGACGACGCCGGCGGACCTTGTGGGGCCCGTCGAGTTCTCCATCTACGGACCGGTTGCCGCGGTGCACCAGGTGGTGCCGGGCATGCGTTTCCTCGGTAAGAACCGCGGAACTATTCTGTTCGTCAATGGCGGCTCGGCCGTCAAGCCTGGCCGCAACGTGACCGGCACGTCCGTTGCTTTTGCCGGGCAGGCCGCCTACGCGCAGCTCCTTAACGAGGTCCTGGGCGAGGAAGGCATCCAGGTGTCCCAGCTCATCATCGGAGGCCGCATCATTGCCGGGGATCCCGAGAAGGACCCCGATGTGCTGGCCGGGCACCTATGGGACCTGCACATCAAACGTGACCGCTTCCGCCATCAGGTCAGCGCCGACTGAACCGCGCCGAACCCCACCCCCACCCCACCTCAGGAGACATCGTATGAGCGCCAAAACATGGTTTATCACCGGTACGTCCCGCGGCTTCGGCCGGGAGTGGGCGCTGGCCGCGCTGGAGCGCGGGGACACCGTGGCAGCCACCGCCCGAAACACCAACAGCCTGGATACCCTCGCGGCAGAGTTCGGCGACAAGGTCCTGCCGATCTCGCTCGACGTCACCGACCGTGACGCGGTATTCGCCGCCGTCGCCCGGGCACACGAGCATTTTGGCCGGCTCGACGTAGTGGTGAACAACGCCGGCTACGGCCAGTTCGGCGCGGTCGAGGAGCTCAGCGAGGCGGAGGCCCGCGAGCAGATCGAGACCAACCTTTTCGGCGCGCTCTGGGTCACCCAGGCGGCGCTTCCCTTCCTGCGCGGCCAGGTTAGCGGCCACATCCTGCAGGTCTCCTCCATCGGCGGGATCTCAGCGTTTCCCACAGTGGGCATCTACCACGCCTCCAAATGGGCGCTGGAAGGCCTCAGTCAGTCACTCGCGCAGGAAGTGGCAGGCTTCGGCATCAACGTCACCCTCATCGAGCCCGGTGGTTACTCCACCGACTGGGGCGGCAGCTCCGCGAGGCACGCCACAGAACTGCCCGCCTACGACGGGGTCCGTGAGCAGGCCGCCAACCGGCCCAGCCGGCGCGGCACTCCCGGTGACCCGGCGGCGACCAGGGACGCGGTACTCGCCCTGGTGGACTCCGAGAACCCGCCCCTGCGGGTCTTCTTCGGAGAGGCGCCGCTGGCCATCGCCACCGCCGACTACGAATCCCGGCTCGCGACGTGGAACGAGTGGCAGGCGCTGTCCGTAGCCGCGCACGGCAGCCAGCGCTGAACTGAACACGAACCTCAGACGGCGGATTCACTCGCGGCGAAGGTCGCTGCCGCCGGGAGCATGGAGTCTTTCAAGGCTTCCGGCGCCTTCGATGAACTGATGGGGCAGATCGATGCCCAGATCCAACGAGTACTCAAGATCAACCAACTAGAAACCATCACAGACGACGTCGTCGAAACCGCTGCCAGCATCCTTGTCATCGGCAATTAGCGACATGGAACTTTCAAAAAGAGCCGCCGCAAAGCGCTGAAGTCCACAGCCGGGCCTGCGGCATGGACGCTGCCTGGGCGGGGAGGGTCATGGTGCCGAAAAGTACGGCGGTGCACAGCACGGCGGCCTTCAGGCCGGATCCAGTCAAACCCATTCGCAGAACCTCGCACGCGGTAAGGCTGGGGGAGCGAGGTCTGGTGGCGGCACAAGAAGCCCCTCTGCTGATCTCCCAGCAGTCCGAGGCTACGTGAGCGGGTGCACTTTGGCAACACTGGTCACATCAATAACATAGTCAACAAGAGTGCGATTCCGGCGCATCCCGACCGGCGTGTCGCGGAATCGGCTCCCGCTCCGCAGGACAGATCTCTCCCGGCCAAGTGGCTAGGGCTCCGCCGGATTTCCGGGGTTCGCGACTTCGCCGGTGGCCAAAAGGGTGCTCGGCGTGACGCCCGCGCGCCGCCGTCCGGGCCCAAAGTTTTTGGGAGTCCTGCTATGCGTGCTGGCGCGATTCGTGCTCCGAGTGGCTGGCGGGCTCCAGCTGGAATGTGCAGTGCTCGGTGTCAAAGTGGGAGCCCAGGCAGGTGGTGAGCTTGTCCAGGAGCTGGTCGGCGCCGCGGGCATTAAGGACGCCGTCCTCCACCACCACGTGGGCCGAAAACACGGGCACCCCGGACGTGATGGTCCAGATATGGATGTCATGGACGTCGACCACTCCGTCAACGCTGAGGATGTGTTCGCGGATCATCTGCACCTCCACGCCTTTGGGGGTTGCCTCCAGGAGGACGTCCACCACATCCCGCAGCAGGCTCCAGGCCCGCGGCAGGATCATCAGGGCGATGAGCACGGAGGCGATCGTATCGGCGGCCTGGTAGCCGGTGAACATGATGACCAGGGCAGCAACGATGACGGCGACTGAGCCCAGCAGGTCACCCAGCACCTCAAGGTAGGCGCCCCGGACGTTCAGGCTGTCCTGGTGCGCGCCGCGCAGGATCAGCAGCGAAACGAGGTTGGCCACTGCGCCCAGGATGGCGGCGAAGAGCATGATGTCGGTGTGGACCTCGGGCGCCGAGCCGATCCGCCGGATGGCCTCGGTGAAGATGACCACCGAGATGACAATCAGGATCAGCGCGTTGGCCAGGGCGGCCAGGACCTCGGCACGCTGGTAGCCGTAGGTCCGCAGGTCACTCGCCGGGCGTCCTGCGATCCAGGCAGCCAGGAGCGCGATGGTCACGCCTGCCGCGTCGGAGAGCATGTGGCCGGCATCAGCCAGCAGGGCCAATGATCCGGACAGTGCCGCGCCGATCACCTGGACCACCACCACCGCAAGGGTGATGGTCAGGACGGCGATGAGCCGTTTGCGGTGCCGGCCTGTTGCCGTGATCCCGTGTGTGTGGCTGTGGTCGTGTCCCATGCCTACAAGGCTAGTCCCAGCCGAGCTCGTGCAGCCGCCGGTCATCGATGCCGAAGTGGTGGGCGATCTCGTGGACCACCGTCACGGCCACTTCCTGGATCACCTCGTCGCGGGACCCGCAGATGTCCAGGATGGGTTGGCGAAAGATGGTGATCCGGTCCGGCAGCGAACCGGCGTCCCACCATGAATCCCGCTCCGTCAAGGGGACACCCTCATAGAGGCCCAGCAGAACGGTGTCCGGGTCCTCGCCCGGGCCGGGCACGTAGTCGTCCTCGACAAACACCGCCACGTTGTCCATGGCGGCCGCAAGCTTGGCGGGGATCAGGCCCAGGGCATCCGTGACGGCGGCTTCGAAATCGTCAGCGGACATCTCAAACGGACCGGACTCTTGCGGGCCATCCGGGATGATGGGCAGGCCGGGCGGCAGGTTGACGGGCATATGCAGACTCTAGTCCGCAGCCGGGTTGGCGCGCATACTGAATCCCATCCCTGACCACCTGTGAGGAGCCGGATGTCCGTCCGCCATCGCCTTTTTGCCGCCATGTACGACACGTTGTCGGCCTCTGTGGAGCGCAGGGAGCTGTCTCCGCGCCGGGCGCTACTGCTCTCCGCGCTGGCGGGAACCGTGGTGGACGTCGGCGCTGGCACCGGGGCCAACCTGCGGCACTTCCGCCACGCTGACCGGGTAATCCTCGTGGAACCGGACCCCTACATGCGGGCCAGATTGAGGGCACGTCTGGGGGAGTCGCCCGTTCCGGTGGAGGTTTCCGAGGCCGATGCGGAGCACCTGCCGCTGCCGGACGGCACGGCTGACGCCGTTGTGTTCACCCTGGTGCTGTGCTCGGTGCCGGATCAGCGGCTTGCCCTGTTGGAGGCCCGCAGGGTGCTCAAACCCGGAGGTACCCTCGCGGTGCTGGAACATGTCCGCGGACAGGGCCGTGCGGCCCGCTGGCAGGACAGGCTGGACGGTCTGTGGGGCCTATGCGTGGCGCCCGGGTGCCACCTCAACCGGAACACGGTGGCATCCATCGGCGAAGCCGGGTTCGAATTCACGGAAGTCAGCAGGTTGGAGGCCCCGGCGGTTGCCCTGGCCACGCCCATCATCGCGGGCACAGCAGTGAAGCCCTCCTGACGCTGAATGGACCGCCTCTACCGGGACCTGCGGCGAGTCAGGCCCACACCCACCAGGCAGACCACCCCGCCCACGAGGCCCAGCACGGCGGGGACTTCGCTGAGGATCAGCCAGGAGATCAGGATGGTGGTGCCCGGCACCAGATAGGTGGTGGCCGCCAGTTTTCCGGCGTCAATCAGCGACAGCGCGTAGGCCCACGTGGTGAATGCAATGGCGGTGGGGAAGACGCCCAGATACACCAGGCCCAGTGTTGCCGGCAGCGGGGCGGACTGCAGTTCGGACACCAGCTGGCCGCTGAAGGGCAGGCAGCAGACCGCCCCCACCATGATGCCGAACCAGGTGGCCTGGCCCGCCGGGAACTTCCGCAGCACCGGCTTCTGGATGATGACGCTGACGGCGGCGAGCACGGCGGCAAGGAGGCAGAGCAGCACGCCCGCCACATCCGCCGTCGAACGTTCCCCGGAACCTGAGCCGGATCCGAGCGCGATCAGCGCCACCCCGCCGAACGCCACCAGGCTCCCGATAATCAGCCAGCGCGGGAAGCCCTCCTTCAGGAAGAAACCGGCCATGATGGCAACGAGGATGGGGTTGACGTTGATCAGCAGCGCGGCGGTCCCGGCGTCCAGCAGGTGTTCCGCCGCGTTCAGGGCCACATTGTAGCCGCCGAACCACATCACGCCGTACCCCAGGATGGGCCGATGGCCCGGATCCCCACGAACGCCGAAGCCCAGAGCACATTCCCGCCAGCCGCCGGCGTCGCCCCGGGGATAGATTGGCAGCATGGCTTCAAGCACCCCTCCCAGCGCAGCAACAACAACGGCGCTTCGCCCACCACCTGGCCGAACAAATGCGAGCGTGGGCGTCGCTGTCGATCGAGAACAGGCAGCCGGCGTCGAGGGCCAGCTGGATCAGGTCATCCGGCGGGTCCTGCCGCTCGGGGCGGGAGTTGATCTCTACCGCCACGTTGTATTCGGCGCACGCCGCGAACACCTCCCGGGCGTCGAAGTCCGATTGCGGCCGCGTGCCACGGGAGCCCTCCACCAGGCGGCCGGTGCAGTGGCCGAGCGCATTGGTCTGGGGGTTCTGGATGCCCTGGAGCATCCGCTGGGTCATGGTGGCGCGGTCCGCCCGAAGCTTCGAATGGACGCTGGCCACCACAACATCCAGCCGGTCCAGCATGTCCGGCGACTGGTCCAGTTCGCCGGTTTCCAGGATGTCCACCTCGATGCCGGTCAGGAGCCGGAATCCGTCATCCTTGCCGTCAAGTGCGGAGGCGGCGTTGATGGCGGCCACTACATCGAGCTGTTCGGTCAGGCGCTCGGCGCTGAGCCCGTTGGCGATGGTCAGGTTGGGCGAGTGGTCTGTCAGTGCCAGGTAGTCTCTGCCCAGCAGGCGGGCGGCATCGGCCATGAGCTGGATGGGGGAGCCGCCGTCGGACCAGTCGCTGTGGCTGTGGAGGTCGCCGCGGAGTGCTGCGTGGAGTTCGGCCCCGCCGTCGGCCAGAGGCGCCCCGCTGCGCTGGCGCAGGTCCTCAAGGTACTCGGGCACCTCGCCGTCCACGGCCTGCCGGACCACCTGGTACGTTCTGTCGCCGATGCCCTTCATGCTCTTGAGCCTGCCGTCCCGGGCCCGGACTGCCACCTCCGAAGGGTCAAGCCCGGCGATGATCCCGGCCGCCTTCCGGAAGGCCTGGACCTTGAACGTGGCAGCGCGTTCCCGTTCCAACCAGAAAGCAATTTCATTGAGTGCGGCGACGGCATCCATCTGTCCATCTTCGCCTGTTCCGGCCGCTTCGGTCAGGTGTCTGCGGGCCGATTTTGAGTTATTCCCGCCGAGGCCCTATAGTTTTAGAGTCCAGTTCGGAGCAACTGCAAACGTAAAGACTGAGGGCCCTCGGCTCGAAGCCTTTTATTTTGTGCCGAACGGGTTCTGGCCCCCATCGTCTAGCGGCCTAGGACACCGCCCTTTCACGGCGGCGGCACGGGTTCGAATCCCGTTGGGGGTACGCAAGAAACTGGTCTGGCAGGCTGAAAACGTCTGGTAAGCTGGAAGCCTTGAAAAAAGCGGTAGCGATGCCGCGAAGCAAGAAAATCAAGGCCCTGTAGCGCAGTTGGTTAGCGCGCCGCCCTGTCACGGCGGAGGTCGCGGGTTCAAGTCCCGTCAGGGTCGCTCTGATTGCCGGAAGAAATTCCGGCGGTCAAGGTGACATGTCACCTAGGCTCTGTAGCTCAGTTGGTAGAGCGTTCGACTGAAAATCGAAAGGTCACCGGATCGACGCCGGTCGGAGCCACCACTGGGAAGCATCAGTTCTTCGGAACTGGTGCTTTTCTTCTTTAACGGCCCGTCCTACGACGCGCATACTCCTTGTCGACGCGCAGATTCCCTGGCGACACCGAAATATAGGTGTCGCCAAGGATTTTCCGTGTCGGAGGGTAATTTGCGTGTCGTGAGATCCGATACCAGGCGCAGTCAGGCACGCTGACGGTTGACCGGTCCGCGGCCGGGACCTCAAACTTTTCGGACAAGTTCAGCCCCTACCACCAGGTGAGCCTGCCACTGGTGGACGGAAAACTGAAGCTGCGGATCCTGCTCGATACCTCGTCAGTGGAGGTGTTCGCCCCCGGAAGCGGCACTGTTGTCACAGACCTCTTCCTGCCCGACTGGGCCGACACCGATACGTCGGTGTTCAGCGAAGGCGGAAAGGCCGGATTTACGCTGACCGGCCGGAAGCTGGCCTGACTCGCCACGGATTCCCGTGCGTTCCCACACGCACGGGATAGGGTTGGGATCAACAGAAGGGGAAGTGTCTGATGGAATACCAGAACCCACAACCCGATGCGGGCGTTGAGCGCCGGCTCGCTACCAGCCAGCCTGCTACCAGCCACCATGCCGCCAGCCAGGCGCCCGTGCCCGGTCATGGCCGCACCGTGATCGCTGAGACCGCCGTGGCAAAAGTTGCCGGCATCGCTGCCCGTGCCGTGCCCGGCGTCTATTTTTTGGGCTCGGCTCCGTCGCGTGCGCTGGGGGCCATCCGGGACGCCGTCGGCAGTTCGGACCATGCTGCAGGCGTCCGAGCCGAGGTCGGTGAGACGCAGGTGGCGGTGGACATCAGCCTGGTGGCCTCCTACGGCACGCCCCTGCATTCCCTGGCCAATCAGGTGAGAGCAGCCGTTTACCGCGCGGTCGAGGAACTCGTCGGCCTGCAGGTCATTGAAGTGAATGTCGAAATAACCGATGTCTACGTGGCGCCGCCGGCGAAGGCCGGAGCCCCTGCCGTCGCCGAGAGGGAGGCACTGCTGTGAATCTGACCGTTGTGGGCATCGCCATGGGCGCCTTCGTGGCGTTTATGTCCTTCCAGTTCGGGCTATGGGGCTTTCTGGTCTCGCTTCTCTTTATGGCCATCGGCGCCCTCCTGGGCCGCGCAGCGGAAGGGAAACTGGACCTGCGCGGCGTCCTGGATGCCATCATCGGCCGGCGCTCATCGTCATGACGGCAGCCGCACCATCCATTCAGGGTCGGGTCCTGAGCGGCCACAACCGCATCAGCACGCAGGCCCTGACCAGCCTTGCCAGGACAGCCGCCGCGGAAGCCCTGGGTGTGGAGCCCCACGATGTCCGGGCGGACTGGACGGACGACGACGGCCTGCTGGCGTTGTCGCTGGTGTCACCGATCAGGATCCCGCCGCTGGCCACCGTGCTCAGGGATGCAAGCCGGGTGGCCGCATTCGGTGGATCCATTTGGGACCGGACGGTCGATGCCAAATCCAGGATCATGTCAACGGTCACGGCCCTCAGCGGCGCCAGTCTGAGCAGGGTGGATATCCGCATCAGCGGCGTTAAGCCGATCGAGGGAGGCCGGGTCCAGTGACCGGAGGATCAGTGGACGGGGACCTGGATTCGAGGCAAACAAACCGCGCCCGAGCCCAGCGGCAACCGGATATGCGCAGGGTCGTCTACCGGGAAACCCATTCCTCGCGGGCAGCGGTGGCCACGGTGGCAGCGGTCCTGGTGATGGGGCTGGCCGGTTACGGTCTTCTCGAATCGGCCGTGCACGCCATTGGTCAGCCGGCCTGGCTGATCGAACCGCAACTGGCGGCGGAGCGCATCGTTGCTCTTCCGGCGGGTATCCCGCCGTTGCTGCTCGGTGCCAGCGGCGGCGTAGTAGCCATGGTGGGGCTGTTTTTCCTGCTCAACGCCGTCCTGCCGGGAAGACGAGCCCGGCACGTGCTGAACGGCACCACGCTGAACGGCACCGGAAATTCGTCCGCCGTGGTGGTCGATGACGAGGTCATCGCCTCCGCCCTGGCACGCAGCGCACGGCTCGCTGCCAATGTCACCCCGGAGCAGGTCATGGTGGTGGTGTCCCGGCGGCAGATTATCGTCAACGTGCGCCCCACCTCAGGGGTCCCCGTGGCGGAAGCGGCGGTGCTGGCCGCGGTCCAGGACGAACTCAGCGGGATGTCACTGGTCCCGGTACCTGACGTCCGCGTGAACATTTCCACCGTAGGAGTGATTGGAGCATGACGGCCACACCCTCGCTCCTCAACCGGATCCTGCTCGGCATCCTCGGACTCAAGCTGCTCGCCGTGGGCATCCTGCTCGTCCTGCTGGCCACCGTTCCACCCGTGGCAACCTGGTGGCATGCCTGGTCCGGATCGGCCTGGCGCAGCGTCAAACAATCCTTCGACAACACCCGCTTTCCGGGACGTCCGGAAAGCTGGCTCTGGATTGTGATGGCGTTTGCCCTGGTGGTTCTGATTGGCCTGATGGTTGCCTGGATTGCGCAGCAGGGCAAAGGCCGGAGCAACTTGCTGGTGGCCGAGTACGATCCCGGGACAGTAGCCGGAGACGTCCGGATCAGCGGGGGAGTAGCGGAGCAGGCGTTGAAGCACGCCTTGGCTGAACGGCCCGATCTGGCGGGTGCCACGGTGACAACCTACGATGTGCAGGGCAGCCCTGCCTTGAAAATCCGGCTCCAGCCGCGCCAGGGCGTGGCGCCGCATCTCCTTGCGGCTGAGGTCTCTGCCCTGGTGGACGCCTTGGACCAAGTGGTGGGAAAACAGACACCCGTCCTGATTCACATTGGTGCCGGGGCCAGGACACGGTTCAGCCGCGCTGAGCGCGTCCGTTAGTGTGATCCGGGGGACATCTGTTGTGCCGATGCCGGCGGACATCGCCTGGCAACGGGCCACCACCACTGTCCGGATCGAATATCCGGGGAATCAAGGGGAATACCATGAGCGAGCAAGTAACTGGCAGCGGAGCGGCAAACGAAGGCGCGGCAGAAAAGGCCAAGGAATTCGCTGGCGAGGCTGCGGAGAACGTGAAGGAATTCGCTGGCGAAGCTGCAGAAAACGTTAAGGAGTTCTTCGACGGCGACGTGGCTGAGAACGCCAAGGAACTCGTGGGCGATGTTGCTGAAAACGCCAAGGGACTGGCCAGCAGCGTGACCGAGAACGTGAAGGGCTTTGGCGCGAAGATCGCCGGTCTGTTCAAGGGCGGCAAATAGGCCCAACCATGGGGTATGCCCCACGATGCCTAAAGGGCGCCGCGCTCCCCGGGGAGCGCGGCGCCTTTCCTTTGTGCGCCCTTTGTGGGCATAGCCGCATGTCGAAGCCGTCTCACGGTCCCGGGCATCATCGCTGCGGCGCCCAAACTCCCGTGGACGGGGGCCTAGATATCCTTTCGGACACAACCGGATGTAAACGCTTGCATTCATGGCCGGAGCCTGATTAGTATGTGATTCAGACCACGCAATGATGTCCGTTGCCTTTGTCTCACCTGTTGAAGTTCTGTAACTCACCGAGGAGTCCTCAGCATGAAAAACCGCAAATACCTGCTTCCGGTTGCTGCCACCGGAATTCTGGCGCTGTCCCTGACGGCCTGTAGTCCCGGCGGGGGCGGTGGCGGCACCACCGGCAGTGACTGCTCTCCCTATGAGAGTTACGGCAAGCACGACGGCAAGACCGTCTCCGTCTACTCCACCATCGTGGACATCGAAGCTACCAACCTGGAAACCGCCTGGGCAACGTTTGAGGAATGCACCGGCGCAACCATCAAGTACGAGGGCAGCAAGGAATTCGAGACCCAGATCGGTGTCCGGGCCAAGGCTGGAAACGCCCCGGACGTCGCCATCTTCCCGCAGCCAGGCCTCCTGGCCGATCAGGCCAAGGCAGGCGGCCTGAAGCCGGCTCCGAAGGCAGTCTCGGATCTTGTGGACAAGAACTGGTCCGCTGACTGGAAGAAGTACGGCACGGTGGACGGGACCTTCTACGCGGCACCGATGCTCGCGAACGTCAAGGGTTACGTCTGGTACGCCCCGAAGACGTTCAAGGACAAGGGCTGGGAAGTTCCCAAGACCTGGGACGAAATGCTGACACTGTCCAAGAAGATCGCCGATGACGGCACCATGAAGCCGTGGTGTGCCGGCTTCGAATCCGGCGAAGCGACCGGCTGGCCGGGCACTGACTGGGTCGAGGATGTTGTCCTCCGCGCTCAGGGCCCCGAGGTCTACGACCAGTGGGTCACGCACGGGATTCCCTTCAACGACCCCAAGATTGTGGATGCGCTGAACCAGACCGGCGAGATCCTCCTGAACTCCGACTATGTCAACGGCGGATTTGGCGACGTTCGTTCAATCCTGACCACCGGCTTCGCGCAGGCAGGTCAGCCCGTCCTCGATGGCCAGTGCGCCATGCACCACCAGGCCAACTTCCAGGCAGCCAACTGGCCGGAAGGGACCGCTGTGGCTCCCGATGGCGACGTCTGGGCCTTCATGACGCCTCCGATCGACCCCAGCAAGGGCCAGGCAATCACCGGCGGCGGCGAGATGGTGGGCGCTTACAAGGACACCCCGGAGGCGCAGGCCTTCCTGGCTTACTTGGCCAGCGCCGAGTTCGCCAACAACCGAGTCAAGCTCGGTGGCGTCATCAGTGCCAACAAGGGACTGGACCCGGCGAGTGCCCAGACGGAACTCGACAAGCAGTCCATCGCACTGCTCCAGGATCCGGACACCGTCTTCCGCTTCGACGGCTCTGACCTGATGCCGGGCGCCGTAGGCTCCAACTCCTTCTGGAAGGGCATCGTTGCATGGATCAACGGCACTCCCGCCCAGCAGGTTGCCGACAGCATCGAAGGCAGCTGGCCTAAGAGCTAACCTCCTTCGCATCGCGCCCTTGGGACATCAAGTCCCAAGGGCGCGATGTCGATTCAGAACAAACAGATCCACGCACACCACGGAGGTTGGGCAATGGAGTTTCTTGGAGGAAAATTTCTTCAAGTTTTTATCGCCTTGGCGGTTTTTGCCGCGCTAATTGGGCTGATCATGCTGATTGTGGACAGGGCTCCCAAATCAGTCAAAGACAAACTGACGATCGTTGGCTTTTTGGCGCCGGCGGCAATCCTGATGCTGGTCGGCCTGGTTTATCCCGCCGTGCAGACATCATTCCTGGCATTCACGAATGCCTCCGGCCAACCCAACGGAGTCGATAACTTCGTCTGGATGTTTACCCAGCCCGAGGCGCTGGCCACCCTCCGCAACACGGTGATCTGGACCGTTCTGGTGCCGTTGCTGTCCACGGTCTTCGGTCTCGCTTACGCGGTGTTCATTGACAAGGCGCGCGGCGAAAATGCCCTCAAAGCTTTGGTCTTTATGCCGGTGGGCATCTCGATGGTGGGCGCCGGCATCATCTGGAAGCTTGTGTACGACTACCGCGGCCCCGGCATTGAACAGACTGGCGTCGTTAACGCTGTGCGGGTTGCCCTGGGCATGGACCCCAAGCAATTTCTTCTTGATGCCCCGGAAAACACCATCTTCCTCATCATCGTGATGGTTTGGATCCAAACAGGCTTTGCCATGGTGATCCTCTCCGCTGCCATCAAGGGCGTGCCGGTGGAACTGGTTGAGGCAGCGCGCCTGGACGGTGCCAACCCCTGGCAGCAGTTCCGCAATGTGACGGTTCCCGGCATTCGGGGCGCTTTGGTGGTGGTGCTGACAACCATCACCATCGCCACCCTTAAAGTCTTCGACATTGTCCGCACCATGACGGCGGGCAACTATGACACGTCCGTGATCGCCAACGAGATGTACACGCAGGCCTTCCGCGCCGGCGAACCGGGCAGGGGTGCGGCGCTGGCCCTCGTCCTGTTCCTTCTCGTACTGCCCATAGTGGTCTACAATGCCCGCGTACTTCGTCAGCAAAGGGAAATCCGATGACCGTCATGCCAGCGCCGGATGAGGCGGCCAACTCTTCCCGGACCCAGTCACGCAAAGACAAAGGCCGTCCCGCGACGCCGGAGGATTCCGCACCGATCATGCGGCGCGTCAAGACCAAGCTCACGTCACGCTGGGCCACTGCGGCCGCCGTGATCATTGCGACGATCTGGACCGTGCCCACCTTCGGTCTCCTGGTATCCTCCATCCGTCCCGCGGCCAAGCAGGTGGGCCCGCGCTCGGATGGCTGGTGGAACTTCTTTGCCGACTGGGATTTTACTTTCAAGCACTACGTCGACGTCACGGCAGCAGCCGGATCGCAGTCTGCGAACCTTTCGCAGTACTTCATCAACTCCCTGGCGATTGTCATCCCGGTGACCGTCTTTGTCCTGGTGCTCGCCTCCATGGCGGCCTACATCTTCGCCTGGGGCAACTTCAGGGGCCGCGAGGCTACGTTCATCTTCGTGTTCGCGTTGCAGATCATTCCCCTGCAGATGGCACTCATCCCGCTGCTGTCATTGTTCACGCAGGTCCTGAAGCTCCCGCCCGGGTCCTATGCCCAGCTGTGGATCGCCCACACCATGTTTGGACTCCCGTTGGGCATCTTCCTGCTGCACAACTTCATCTCGGAGATCCCGGGCGAAGTGATCGAGGCCGCGAAGGTGGATGGGGCAGGACACACCACCATTTTCTGGCGGATCATCCTGCCGTTGTCCGTCCCGGCTCTGGCATCCCTGGCCATCTTCCAGTTCCTGTGGGTCTGGAATGACCTGCTGGTGGCCTTGGTGTTCTCGGGTGGAACGGCGGACGTAGCGCCCATCACCCAGCGGCTCGCTGAGATCTCCGGTACCCGCGGCAACAGGGACTTCCTGAACCCTGCCGCCGCGTTCGTCTCGATCATCGTCCCGCTGGCGGTGTTCCTTGGCCTGCAGCGCTTCTTTGTCCGTGGTCTCCTGGCCGGCGGCCTCAAGGGCTGACCGGGCTCAGGGCCGATCCGCATAGGCTGATCGGACGCAAGGGGAGGCAGGCAGGTAACACTGTGACGTCGGGCGGCCCGCAACCTAGCATGGCTTGGGGGCAACTGCATAGCGGAAATTAGGTTTGAACCCATGAGGGGAAACGGTGGCACGCATGGCTGAAAGGTCTCAACGGGGTGGCCACAGCGGCGTCAGCATTGAGGACGTGGCCGCAGCCGCAGGCGTCTCCACCGCCACCGTTTCCCGGGCCGTACGCGGGCTTCCCAGGGTTTCGCCCGCCACCAGGGAGAAGATCCTCGAGGTGGCGGGTGCTTTGGGTTATGTGGCGTCGTCGTCGGCGTCAGGTCTGGCCACCGGCCGAACCAAGACCATTGGCGTCCTGGCACCGTTCGTGAGCCGCTGGTTCTTCTCCAAGGCCATTGAGGGCGCGGACCGCGAACTTCACGCCCGCCACTACAATCTTTCCCTCTTCAACCTGGGCGGTCACGGCAGCAACCGGGAACGCCTGTTCAGCAAGACCATGGTTTACAAACAGATTGATGCCCTGCTTGTCCTTTGTATGGCGCTCAGCCACGAGGAACTGGACCATCTCCAAAAGATTGATATCCCGCTGATCGTGGTGGGCGGCCATGTGGAAGAGTGCGCGTACATCGGCATCGACGACTACGCCGCAGCGTCCACCGCCGTACGGCACCTGATCGACCTCGGCCACCGGGACATTGCCCTCCTGCACGGCGACGACGAAACGGACCTTAACTTCGACGTTCCCCGCGTGCGGATCCTGGCTTTCAAGGACGTTATGGCAGGAGCAGGGCTGCCCACCCGCCCCGAGTGGGACGAATGGGGCGATTTCACGGTCCGCAGCGGCCAAGAGGCATTCCGACGCCTCTGGACCCAGCCCGGCCCGAAGCCGACCGCCATCTTTTGCGCCTCAGACGAAATGGCCATGGGAGTCATCTTCGAAGCAGCACGCGTAGGCGTACGGGTCCCTGAGGACCTCTCGGTGGTGGGGATCGATGACCACGATTTCGCCGACGCGATGGGCCTGACCACCGTGGGACAACGGCCCGACGAACAGGCCGAGCTGGCTACCAAGATGCTCATCGACGAACTGGACGGCACGGTCGGGGCGGTCCAATCCGCCGTCGCGCCCCACCAGCTCATCATCAGGCGTACGACGGCGCCGCCTCGTTCCTGAGGAGGCGCGGCGCGGCATCCGGCCAGGATGCCGCGGCCAGGACGCCGGGTTCAGGAAGCCGCAGTCGCGAAGCCGTGTCTAGGAAGAAGCCGCGTCTAGGAAAAAGCGGTCAGGACGCGCGGGCGAGCTGCCGGATGGGAATCCAGCGGGAAGCCAGCCTGCGGTAGGCCGCGGCGGCGCCCGTCATGTCGCCCTCTGCCAGGCATTCGATGCCTAGCCGGATGTCCATGGGCGACTCGTCCGGGTACACCTTGTCCGCCACGGCGCCGTAGTCGAGTTCCACCATGGAATTGACGTGGAACAGCTCCAGCCATTCGGTCAGCTGCGCGAGGTCGTCCAGCATGTCCAGGTCCGGGGCCGCCAGCGCCAGGTGGGCCACGGCGTACCGTGCCCGCTCCATGGCTTCGGTGATGGGAGCCCACACCCTGACGGTGAGGATGCGCCCGCCTGATTCCACCACGTCCTTATGATCGCCTTCCATAAACAGCGAGAACCAGCTGAAGGGGATGCCCCACGTGGAGGCGCGGGTATGCACACGGATGGCGCCGTCACGGGCTTTGACCTGGTCAATGCGTTCCTGGTGCTTGTCCCGCTGCTCTTCCGGAATCAGCATTTCGGCCAGCGGGCCGTGGATGCCTTCCATGAGGGCATTGGCCGCGAGGCCGGCGCGCAGGACCAGCTGGCTGGGGCAGTACAGAAGGACGCGCCCGGACCCAGCGTCACGCCCACCGTCGCCCCCAGCGTCAGGCCCAAAGCCGGAACCGGCGCCTATCCCGGTACCCAAGCCTGACTCGGCACTCGGGCCGGCGGCAGCACCGGCGTCGGAGGTTCCTGGCTGCGGGGTCCGCCCGGGGGGTACACCGGGAATGCTGGTGACCCGGACCAGATCCGTCCGCCCGGTGGGGAAGGGGTCCCCGCCGGAGCGGGTGATCCGGCCCAGCGAGGCCAGCAGTTCGGCGTTTTCGACGGCGGCCCGCGAGGCTGTGCGGGCACCGGCGGTCCGGATGGCCTCCCGCTGTCCTTCCGGGAAGGCCTCCAGCGGTTCGTAGACGCGCAGGGTGGAGGAGAACGGCAGCCCGGCCTGGCCCCTGTAGAGGTTTCCCGTCATTACAGTCTCCCTTCCTGGGCCCCGGCCGCAGCCATCAGTCCGCCAGTTCCACCAGAACGGGGGCGTGGTCCGAGGCGCCCTTGCCCTTGCGTTCCTCGCGGTCAATCGACGCGCCCGTGACGCGGGCCGCCAACGCGGGGGAGCCAAGGACAAAGTCAATGCGCATCCCCTCCTTTTTGGGGAAGCGCAGCTGGGTGTAATCCCAGTACGTGTACACGCCGGGACCGGGGGTGTACTCGCGTGCCACGTCCTTGAATCCGGCCTCTTCAAAGGCGTGGAACGCAGCACGTTCCGGCGGGCTGACATGGGTGTACTTGTTATTGACGAAAAGGTCGATGTCCCAGACGTCGTCGTCGAACGGCGCAATGTTCCAGTCGCCCATGAGGGCTACCTGAGCTGTCGGGTCGGCGGTCACCAGGCCCTGGGCGTGGGTCTTCAGGGATTCAAGCCACTTGATCTTGTACGGCATGTGTTCGTCGTCCAGGGAGCGGCCGTTGGGCACGTAGAGGCTCCAGACCCGGACGCCGCCGCAGGTCGCGGCCATGGCGCGGGCTTCCTGGATGGGGTCCTTGCCTTCTTTCCCGAACGGAGGCTGGTCCAGGAAGGTGCGCTCGACGTCTTCCAGGCCTACCCGGGACGCGATGGCCACGCCGTTCCACTGGTTCACACCGAAGTGGGCCACCTCGTAGCCCATGCGTTCGAAAAGTTCCCAGGGAAAGTTTTCGTCCTTGCATTTGGTCTCCTGGATGGCCAGGACGTCGCAATCGCTGCGCTGCAGCCACGCCTCCACACGGTCGGCGCGGGCACGGAGGGAGTTCACATTCCAGGTAGCAATCTTCACAGTCCCTAACTTACCGAACTTGTTGACCGGAGGCGTTGCCGTGGCTGGAACGTGCCCGCGAAGACGGGGCACTATGGCGCGGACACGCCGTCGAATCGCGTTTTGAGGGCCCAGATCCACGTCAAAGTGCCCCGGGCCGATGTGCCGCAACAAATGCCGACGACGGCGGCAGCGTGTGCCACGAGGGTTTTGGGACAGTCTGGAATTTAGTAGGAAGTCCGAGTATATTCGCTTGCAGAGATGACCTGGATCACATGCGAAGGAGCATTGCATCATGGTGCGCGAACTATCCCATTACGTAGACGGCCAGCGGGTGACGGGGACCTCCGGCCGCTTCAGTGACGTTTTTGACCCCTGCACGGGCCAAGTCCAGGCGCGCCTGCCCCTCGCCAGCGGAGAGGAGGTCCGGAACGTGGTGGCCGCCGCGGAGAAAGCGCAGGTCCATTGGGGCGCCATGAACCCGCAGCGCCGCGGCCGGATCCTGCTTAAGTTTGTTGACCTCGTCAACGAGAACATGGACGAACTGGCCACGCTGCTGTCCTCCGAGCACGGGAAGACCTTCGCCGATTCCAAGGGCGATATCCAGCGCGGCATTGAAGTGGTGGAGTTCGCGGCGGGCGCCCCCCACCTGCTCAAAGGCGAGTTCTCCGACGACGCCGGTGCGGGCATCGACGTCCACTCGCTGCGCCAGCCACTCGGCGTCGTCGCGGGCATCACCCCGTTCAACTTCCCGGCCATGATCCCCCTGTGGAAGTCCGGCCCGGCCCTCGCCGCCGGCAACGCCTTCATCCTCAAGCCCTCCGAGCGGGACCCCTCGGTTCCCCTGCGCCTGGCCGAACTGTTCACGGAGGCCGGGTTGCCGGACGGTGTGTTCAACGTGGTCAACGGGGACAAGGAAGCCGTTGACGCGCTGCTGGAAGATCCCCGCGTGAAGGCCATCGGCTTTGTGGGTTCAACGCCCATCGCCCAGTACATCTACACCACCGCGGCCGCCCACGGGAAGCGGGCCCAGTGCTTCGGCGGGGCCAAGAACCACATGGTGATCATGCCGGACGCTGACCTGGACATGGCCGCCGATGCCCTGATCGGCGCCGGCTTCGGTTCCGCCGGCGAGCGCTGCATGGCCATTTCCGTGGCCGTCCCGGTGGGGGAGAAGACCGCGGATGCGCTGGTATCCAAGCTGGTCGAGCGCGTCAAACACCTCAGGGTAGGCCACAGCCTGGACAAGGACTCGGACTTCGGGCCCGTGGTGGCGGCGAGTGCCAAGGAACGGATCGAGGGCTACATCCAGTCCGGCGTGGACGAGGGTGCCACCCTGCTGGCCGACGGGCGCGGCCTCACAGTGGAAGGCTATGACGACGGCTTCTGGGTGGGCCCCACGCTCTTCGACCACGTCACCAAGGACATGAAGATCTACCAGGAGGAAATCTTCGGTCCCGTCCTCAGCGTGCTCCGCGCCGCCGATTACGACGAAGCGCTCCGGCTGTGTTCCGAGCACGAATTCGGCAACGGCGTGGCCATCTTCACCCGCGACGGCGACGCCGCCCGGGACTTCGCCAGCCGGGTGGAGGTGGGCATGGTGGGTATTAACGTGCCCATTCCGGTTCCGATTGCGTACTACACGTTTGGCGGCTGGAAAGCATCCGGCTTCGGCGACCTGAACCAGCACGGCGCCGATGCGTTCCGTTTCTACACCAAGACCAAAACGGTCACCACGCGCTGGCCGTCCGGGATCCGCCAGGGCGCCAGCTTCATCATGCCGGAAGGCAGCTGATGACGGAGGTTCTGTTCGAGAAGCGCGGCCACCTGGGCGTCATCACGCTCAACCGGCCCAAGGCAGTCAACGCCCTGAACGCCGGCATGGTGGACGCCATGCTGGCGCAGCTCACCGCCTGGGCGGACGACGACGGCGTGGCCACCGTCCTGGTGCGCGGCGCCGGCGAGCGTGGCCTCTGCGCCGGAGGCGACATTGTGGCCATCTACCGGGACATCCTCGGCGGCGGTACGGAAACTGCTGACTTCTGGCAGGCCGAATACCGGCTGAACTCCCTCATCGCCGCGTACCCCAAGCCCTATGTGGCCTTCATGGACGGACTGGTGCTCGGCGGCGGTGTGGGAATCTCCGCGCACGGCTCCGTGCGGGTGGTCACCGAACGGACCCGGTTGGGAATGCCGGAGACCACCATCGGATTTGTGCCCGACGTCGGCGGGACCTGGCTGCTGGCGAGGTCACCTGGAGAGACCGGCACCCATGCCGCGCTGACCGGAGCCCATCTGACCGGGGCGGATGCGCTGTTCCTGGGCCTCGCGGACCACTTTGTCCCGTCGGGGAGCCTGCCGGAGCTGGCGGCGGCGCTCGAACACGAAAGTGCGGAAGCCGCCGTCGTACGTTTTGCCCAGAGCCCGCCGCCCTCCGGGCTGGAGGCGCAGCGCGACTGGATCGATGCCGCCTATGCCAGCGATGACGTGGAGAACATTGTCCGGCGGCTGCGGACGCTGGATGAGGCCTCGGGCGGCGCGCCGGGCGGGGAGCCTGCGGCCGAAGCGGCCGAGGCCGCCGACACCATCGAAGCGAAGTCGCCGACGGCTGTGAAGGTGGCACTGGAGTCCCTTCGCCGCGCGAAGGGGCTGACGCTGGACGAGGCGCTGGCGCAGGAATACCGCGTGGGGCTTCGGTTCCTGGTTGCGCCCGACTTCCGCGAAGGGATCCGGGCGCAGGTGGTGGACAAGGACCGCATTCCGCAATGGAAGCCGGCCACGCTGCACGAGGTGCACGCGACGGACATCGAACGGTTCTTCGCGCCGCTGGGGGACCGGGAGCTCAACCTGCACACAAAGGAGCCGGACAATGCCTGAACAAACCACCGTCGCTTTCCTGGGCCTGGGCCACATGGGCGGGCCCATGGCAGCGAACCTGGTCCGTGCCGGCTACACCGTGGCGGGCTTCGACGTGGTCCCCGCCGCGCTGGACGCCGCCCAAACGCACGGTGTCCCCACGGTGGCCAGTCCGCTGGACGCCATTGCCGGTGCCGACGTGGTGCTGACCATGTTCCCCAGCGGACAGCATGTGCTGGACGCCTACCGCGGCACGGAGGGACAGCCGGGCCTGCTGGCCGAGGCCAAGCCGGGGACCATGTTTCTGGACTGTTCCACCATCAACGTTGACGAGGCACGGGAAGCCTCCGCGCTCGCCATTGCGGCCGGCCACCGTGCCGTGGATGCCCCGGTCTCGGGCGGTGTGGTGGGTGCGGAAGCCGGCACGCTGACCTTTATGGTGGGCGGCGAAACGGAGGACTTCGAGGCGGTGCGGCCACTGCTCGAGGTGATGGGAAAACGGGTGGTCCACTGCGGCGGGCACGGGGGCGGCCAGGCCGCGAAGATCTGCAACAACCTCATCCTGGGGGTCTCCATGATCGCGGTCAGCGAAGCCTTTGTGCTGGGCGAGAAGCTGGGCTTGACGCACCAGGCGCTGTTCGACGTCGCCTCCAACGCCTCCGGACAATGCTGGGCCTTGACCACCAACTGCCCTGTTCCCGGTCCGGTCCCCACCAGCCCCGCCAACCGCGACTACCAGCCGGGCTTCGCGGGGGCGCTGATGGCGAAGGACCTGCGGCTGGCGCTGAATGCGCTGGAAAGTACCGGGGTGGCGGCCCGGCTGGGACCGCTCGCCTCGGAAATCTACGATACGTTTGCCGCTGAAGGCGGAGCCGGCCGGGACTTCTCCGGAATCATCACCGATATCCGCGACAAATCGCAGCACTAGCACCATCTGCAGCACTGGTAACTCTGCAGCACCAGCAACACGCGAAAACAGCTGAAAGGTTAGGCATGACGGAGTACACGAACATCCTGGTGGAACAGCGCGGCCGGGTAGGGCTGGTCACGCTTAACCGGCCGGAGGCGCTGAACGCCCTGGACAAAGCCACCATGGACCAGCTCGTGGCAGCCGTCGCCGCCATGGACGCCGACCCCGGCGTCGGTGCGGTGGTGATCACCGGCTCGAGCAAGGCGTTCGCCGCGGGTGCCGACATCAAGGAAATGGCCTCGCAGGGCTACATGGACATGTACGCCGCAGACTGGTTCCGGGGCTGGGAGGACTTCACCCGGCTGCGGATCCCTGTCATCGCGGCCGTGTCCGGCTTCGCGCTGGGCGGCGGCTGCGAGCTGGCCATGATGTGCGATTTCATCATCGCCGGGGACAACGCCAAGTTCGGCCAGCCGGAGATCAACCTCGGCGTGCTGCCGGGCATGGGCGGCTCCCAGCGGCTCACGCGCGCCGTGGGCAAGGCCAAGGCCATGGACATGATCCTCACCGGGCGCTTCATCGGCGCCGAGGAGGCTGAACGCTGGGGACTCGTCTCGCGCGTGGTGCCCGCGGAGAATGTGGTGGAGGAGGCGCTCAAGGCCGCGGAGGTAATCGCATCCAAGTCCAAGCCCGTGGCCATGCTCGCGAAGGAAGCCGTCAACGCGGCCTTTGAAACGGGACTCGCCCAGGGGGTCCTGTTCGAACGCCGGATCTTCCACTCGCTCTTCGCCAGCGAGGACCAGAAGGAAGGCATGGCCGCCTTTACGGAAAAACGGCAGCCCGAGTTCACCCACCGCTGACCCCCTCCCCATCGAGTGCTCCGTAGAAGCCCTTTTCAGTGCCCAAAACGGCGGTTACGGAGCAATCGATGGGTCAGTCGGTGAAGTCCCCGGCGTTCCGGCGGAACGTGCCCAGGATACGGATCAGCTGGTCCACGTCGGCCGCGTCGAAACCTGACTGGCCAAAAACCTCGGTGTTGAGCACCGCCGTCGCCCGTTTGGCAACGATCCGCCCCTCCGCGGTGAGCTCGATCAGGGTGGTGCGGCCGTCCGTAGGGTGCGGCGAACGTGCCACCAGTCCCGAGCCTTCCAAACGGTCGACGGCGTTCGTCACCGAGGTGGGATGGACCTGGAGCAGGGCGCTCGCCTTGTTCATGGGCAGCGCGCCGCTGCGGGCGAAGCTGAGGAGCGCGAGCAGTTCGTAGCGGGCGAAGGTCAGCCCGAACGGCTTCAGGGCGCCCTCGATCCGGGCCAGCAGGATCTGCTGGGTGCGCATGATCGCAGTGATCGCGGCCATGGGAGCGGCGACGTCGGCCCAGCCGTGCTCCTCCCAGTTCCGTTGGGCGTCCGCGATGGGGTCCCGGGGCAGTGGCACGGCCATCCTCAGCCCTTCAGCCCCGGGAAATCCGCCTCGGAGTACTCCACGCCGAAGCCGTCGGGATGGGTGCCCCCGCCATGCCGGAGCTCCTCATTGTGCCGCAGCTCCACACGGCGGATTTTGCCCGAGATGGTCTTGGGCAGCGCCGCGAATTCCAGCCGCCGGATCCGTTTGAACGGCGCCAGGTGTTCGCGGCAGTACCGCAGGATGTCCTCGGCCAGCTCCGGCCCCGGCTCCAGCCCGGGCACCAGCACAACATAGGCCTTGGGGACCGAAAGCTTGACCGCATCCGGCGACGGCACCACAGCCGCCTCGGCCACGGCGGGGTGTTCCAGCAGCACGCTCTCCAGTTCGAACGGCGAGAGCCGGTAGTCGGAGGATTTGAAGACGTCGTCGTCGCGGCCCACATAGGTGATGACGCCGTGTTTGTCACGACTGGCCATGTCGCCCGTGTGGTAGTAGCCGCCACGGAACGCCTCGGCGGTCCGTTCCGCGTCCCCGTAGTAACCCTTCATCAGCCCCACCGGCCGGGGGTCCAGGCGGAGGCACAGCTCGCCGTCGTTGGCTTCTTTCCCCGTGTTGGGGTCCACCAGCACTACGTCATAGCCGGGAAGCGGCCGCCCCATGGCGCCGATGGTGACCGGCTGGCTGGGCGTGTTGGCTACCTGGACGGTGGTTTCGGTCTGGCCGAAGCCGTCCCTGATGGTCTGGCCCCACGCGCGCTGGACCTGCTCGATCACTTCGGCGTTCAAAGGCTCGCCCGCGGAGACCACCTTGGTGGGCGGGGTCTTCAGCACTTTCAGGTCCGCCTGGATGAGCATCCGCCAGACTGTGGGCGGGGCGCAGAAGCTGGTGACGCGTTCGCGGTCCATCTGCTCCATCAGGGCACGGGCGTCGAACCGTGCGTAGTTGTAGACAAATACGCACGCCTCCGCGATCCACGGGGCGAAGAAATTGGACCACGCGTGTTTGCCCCAGCCCGGCGATGCCACATTCAGGTGCACGTCACCAGGTTCCAGGCCAATCCAGTACATCGTGGAGAGGTGCCCCACTGGGTACGAGGTGTGGGTGTGCTCCACCAGCTTGGCCTTCGACGTGGTTCCGGACGTGAAATACAGCAGCAGCGTCTCGTCCGCCTGGGTGGGGGCGTCAGCCGTGAACGTGACTGCCGCCGTCGTCGAATCCGTGTACTGGAGGGCACCGGGGGTGCCGGCTGAACCGCCGCCGGCGCCGGTTTCGATCAGGCGGTAATCGCCGGGAACGCCGGCAAATTTGCCGATGTTGGAACGTCCGACGGCGGCCCAGCCCGCCTCGCCGCGCTCCACGCGTTCGGCCAGGTCCTCCGGACCCATCAGGGTGGTGGTGGGGATCAGGACAATGCCCAGCTTGATGCCGGCCAGCATCAGCTCCCAGAGCTCCACCTGGTTGCCCAGCATGATGATCATCCGGTCCCCGCGGCGCATGCCCTGGCTTCTCAGCCAGGTGGCCACCTGGTTGGAACGGGCGGCCAGGTCCGCGAAGCTCCGGCGGGTGGCCGAACCGTCCTGCTCCACGATGACCAGGGCCGGATTGTTGGCCTTCTCAGGATCTGCGGCGATCTGATCGAACCAGTCGAGGGCAAAATTGAACTCCGTGAACCGCGGCCACACGAACTCGCGCCTGGCCTGGTGGTAGTCGGAATGCAGGGTCAGCAGGCGGTCGCGTGCCGCGCGGAAGTCATCGGTGACTGACAAGGGGACACCTTTCGTCCAGTGATGCGCATCACTAAGAATCCATCCCTGTGCAATATACTAGGACATCCAAGGGTTTGGAAGACCGAAGGGATATGAAGCGTGCAGCCACAAGGACGTGAGCGTGTTGTGACCGGAGCCCCGCCCTTCCCAGAGGCGGACCTGATGCACATCGTGGACCTCCTGCCCGCGGCGGAACGTGCGCGCTACCTGGAGATCCGGGCGTTCCTGCAGTCCACGGTGCGGCAGGCATCCATTGACTACTGGAACCGCGAGGAGTTCCCGTTCGGGCTACTGGCGGAGATGGGCAAGCACGGGCTTGGCACGTTGCAGACGGACGGCACGTCCAAGCTCTTCAAAGGCCTGATGTACGTCGAGGTGGCCAGGGCGGACGTTTCGCTGTCGGCCCTGGTGGGGATCCACAACGAACTGATCGTGGGAATGATCGACGCCCTCGGTTCGGAGGAACAGAAGCAGCGGTGGCTGCCTGGCCTGAGGAACTTTACCCAGCTGGGCGCCTTCGCCCTGACCGAGCCGGAGCACGGCTCGGATATCGCCGGCGGGCTGGAAACCTCCGCGCGGCTGGAGGGCGGCGAGTGGGTGATCAACGGCGCGAAGCGCTGGATCGGCTCCGGGACCATCGCGGACTTCGCGCTGGTGTGGGCGCGTGACGCAGCGGACGGGCACATCAAGGGCTTCATTGTGGAGACGGACCGCGCTGGGTACCGGGCAACCAAGATTGCCAACAAGATCGGCCTGCGGATCATGCAGAACGCGGACATTGTGCTGGACAACGTCAGGATTCCGGCGTCCAACATGTTGCCGGGCGCCACGGACTTCTCCAAAGCCAACGACCTCCTGCGGGATTCGCGCGCCTGGGTTGGCTGGCAGGGTGCCGGGATCCAGCTGGCCGCGTTCGACGTCGCCCGTTCCTACTCCCTGGAACGCAGGCAATTCGGCAAGGAACTGGCATGCTTCCAGCTGGTCCAGCAGCAACTGGCGGAGATCCTGGGCAACGCCTCCGCGTCACTGGCATTGATGGCCCAGCTCGCCCGGATCCAGACGGACGGCAAGCTGGAGATGGCGCAGGCGGCCATGGCAAAGTCCACGTGCACCCGGCTGGCCCGCGCGTCGGTGGCGATGGGACGGTCGCTGCTGGGCGGCAACGGGATCAGCTCGGACTTTGAAATGGGCAAGCTGTTTGGTGATGCCGAAATCCTCTATACCTATGAGGGCAGCTACGAAATCAATTCGCTGATTGTTGGCCGGGCCGTTACCGGAAAATCGGCCTTCGTCTAGCAATTCACGGGAAAAGAACTTAAGAAAAAACTGCCCTGGCTATGCTTTGCAGCACGGTCAGGGCAGTTGATCAGAACCTTAGAGCGGGCGAATATTCTCTGCCTGCGGGCCCTTGGGACCCTGGGTCACATCGAATTCGACTTTCTGGTTCTCATCCAGCGAGCGGTAGCCGCTGCTGGCGATTGCGGAATAGTGCGCGAAAACATCGGCGGATCCGTCGTCCGGAGCGATGAAACCAAAGCCCTTTTCAGCGTTGAACCATTTAACTGTGCCTGTTGCCATTGCTAACTTCCTTTGTAACCCTTTTCTGGTCCTGCTCGGACGGCAGGCAGACGCGGAGTCTGTAGTCCGCTGTCTCAAACCTAGGGGCTGCGCGGTGGGCGTGCAATAGCTGCAGTCATCAAGTGTCACCGCTGTTACAGAAGTGGTACGCGGGAATTGTCCACTGCGGGCTAGCGCATGCCCTCCCGGCGGATGGCCGTGGCGATCGCCGCGGAGCGGGTCTCCACACCGAGCTTGGCGTAGATATGCGCCAGATGGGTCTTGACGGTGGCCTCGGAGATGAAGAGCCGCTGGCCCAGTTCCCGGTTGCTGAGCCCCTCGGTCAGGAGGCTCAGCAGCTCCGCCTCCCGGGGCGTCAGGACCTCGTCGGGATTGCGCAGCTGCTGGAAGAGCCGGGAGGCCACGGGGGCGCTCATGACGCTCTTCCCTTGCACGGCACCGCGGATGGCGGCGAAGATTTCGTCCGGGGCGGCGTCCTTGAGGAGGTAGCCCATGGCGCCGGCGTCGACCGCCCGGACGATGTCCGCGTCGGAATCGTATGTGGTGAACACCAGGATGGCTTGCCGGCTGTTGCGCTGCCGCAGCTGCCTGATGGCCTCGATCCCGTCCATTCCGGCGCCCATGGCCAGATCCATCACCACCACGGCAGGGGAGTGGTGTTCCACCAGCCCCAGCGCTTCCTCGCCGGAGGCGGCCTCGGCCACCACGTCAAAGTCAGGCTGCGTACCCAGCAGTGCCTTGAGTCCGCTCCGGACCACCAGGTGGTCGTCCACCAGGAGGACAGTGATGGTAGTCATGCGTCCTCCGGTGTCATCTGCTGGCCAGGTGGCGCTGGCTGCACCCGGGCCGGCACCTGTGCGGCCACGATGGTCCCTTCGCCGGGGGAACTTTCCACCGAGAATACCCCGCCCAGCTGCTCAACCCGCTGGCGCATTGCCCGCAGCCCGTAGCCTCCGGCGTCCGACGGCGGTGCTGCCGCCGACGGGTCAAAGCCCGTCCCGTCGTCGTAGATGTCTAGGGTGACCGAGTCAGGAAGGAACCCCAGCGTCAGGGTTGTGGTGGCGGCGTTTGCGTGCTGCTGGATGTTAGCGGCCGCGCTCTGGACCACCCGCAGCAGGGTGTGCCGGACTTCCGCAGGGACCTCCCTCGGTTCGCCGGTGACCAGGAGCCGGGCGTGCGGGACGTACTGGGCGGCCGCCTGGTGCAGGGCTTCGGGAAGCGGCGATGCGTCGAGGCCCGGGGAGGCGAGCTCGTGGACCAGATTGCGCGTCTCGGAGAGATTCCGGCGCAGCAGTTCCGTAGCCTGGTTGAGCTCCTGGCGCGATGCCTCGCCTGGCCACGAACGGTCAGCGGCCTCCAGGAGCAGCAGGCTGCTGGCCAGGCCCTGCGTCACGGTGTCGTGGATCTCTCGCGATACGCGCTCGCGTTCGGCGATGGTGCCGGCCAGGCGCTCGCTGGCCGCCAGCTGCCCGTGTGCCAGCGATACCTCCGCATGGAGACGGCGCTGCTCCGCGGCGTCGTGCTCGATCCGGTCATAGATCAGCGTAAGCATCACGCCGACGGCGAGCGGCCCCAGCAGCATCGCGAGGTCCGTCCCGTCGCTGAGCCGGAACAGCCCGACGGCGGTGGCGGCCGCCGTCGCGCTTGCCGCCACGTAACCCACGGCGCCCGTAAAGGCTGTCCGGCACAGGAAGAGGATCGCAAAGGAACACCAGGCGAAGCTGGGTGCCGCGATGACAAGTGCTGCCCAGACGGCCACAAACACGAGCATCCAGACCGCCCATGGGCGTCTCTGCCGGGCCAGTACGGCGATGACGGCGTAGAGCCCGCACACCGTTCCAGCCAGGCCGAGGACCAGCAGGTTGTCCTGCAGGCTGTGCCGCATAGCATAGCGGACGGCCGAAGCGACGAGCAGGACAGCAAAGCCAAGGTGGACGGCGGTGTCGATCCTGCCGAACCGGCCAGGGGAGGCGGCCGGTCCCCGAGGCTGGGCGCGTCCGGTGGTCAGCGAAGATCCGTCGGTCAGGGTTTTACGGGGAGTGACTGGGGAGGGCATGGGGTCCGGTTCAGGTCAGGGGCGTTCCTATCCCATGCTATTGCCCGCGCCGTTGCTGGTCTCTCCGCCTTTTGGCTGATGCTGCTGGCCATCCGGGGGAGCGGGGCGCAGCCAAAGGCCCGATGCTTACCGCTGCGGGGCCGGACAGGATGGATGGACCCGATGCCCGTTCCAATGGATTCCGCCAACGTGAGTCCAGCAACGTGAGTCCAGCAACGTGAGTCCATCAACCCAAGGAGAAACACCGTGAAGAAGTCCAACAAGATTGCCGCCGCCGCTGCTGCCGCAGGAGCTTTGCTGCTGACGGGAGGGCTAACCGCTGCAGCCAACGCCGGGACCAGCCAGGCGGCCGCTCCCGCCGCGGTACCCGCCGTCGATATCCCGCAGGCGCCGCAGACCGTGGTGGCGCAGAACCGCATCACCGCGGGTGCCTCGGCCGATGCGGTCCGGGCAGCCCTTGCGAAATGCCAGGCTGACAAGCTGCCGTTCGTCACGGTGGCCCTGGTGGACAGGTTCGGCACCGTCCAGGCGCTCCTGCGCGGGGACAACGCCGCCGAGCACACGATCGAAGCAGCCCAGCAGAAGGCCTACACCGCGGCCGCGTTCGGCGCACCGACGAGCGAGCTGGCCAAGCGCGTCAACGGCAACGGGCCCAGCATCGCGGACCTCCCCGGCACCCTGTTCCTGCCCGGCGGCGTCCCGCTCAAGGTCAATGGTGTGTCCGTGGCAGGCATCGGCGTGGGCGGTGCCCCCGACGGCAACCTGGACGAAGCCTGCGCCACCGCCGGCGCCGAGGCCATCGCCGCTGCCGCTGCCGGCTCAGGCAAGTAGGCTCGGCTCCATGAGGCGGTTCAGGACCTGGCGCCGGGCACGCAGGGCGGCCGCAATTCTCCTTCTGGCGGGCGGTGTATCAGCTTGCCTGGCCGCCTGCCAGGCGGGACCTGGCGAGCCGCAACGGCAGGAGTCGCCGCCGTCGTCCGTCCTGGTCAGCCCCGGCAGCCAGCCCCCGTCCGGACCGTCAGCTTGGCCGGGTACGTCCCCGCCTGCTTCCGCCGCAACGGCAGCCACCAAACCACCAGCCCTGTCCGCCGAGGCCCAGACCCGGCTCGACCAGGAGCTTATCGCCGCCGCGAAGGCCAACAATGTGGCGCTGGTTGGTGAGCTGATCGGCCGCGGCGCCAACGTGAACGCCAAGGACGCCATCCAGGATTCCGCGTTCCTCTACGCCGGGGCAGAGGGCTTCAACGAGGTGCTCCAGCTGACGCTCGCGAACGGAGCAGATGTTGCCAGCACCAACCGTTTCGGCGGCACAGCGTTGATTCCCGCGAGTGAACACGGCCACGTGGAAACGGTCCGGATCCTTATTGCCGCCGGAGTTCCCGTGAACCATGTCAACGACCTGGGCTGGACCGCCATGCAGGAAGCCATCCTGCTGAACAACGGCGGGCCACGGCAGCAAGACGTAGTCCGGCAGCTGCTGGCTGCCGGTGCGGACCCGGGCATACGCGATCCCCAAGGCCGGACGCCGTTGGAGAATGCGGAGCGGCTGGGCTTCGGCGAGATCGCTGCCCTGATCCGTGCCCGCTGACACAGGGCTAAAGCACGTCCTCGAACAACTCCACATATTTCCGCGTCATCGCCTCCGCGCTGAATCTGGTTTCGACGGCGGACCGGCAGTCATGCCGGTCCAGGCCGGACGCACGCTGCAGGCAGCTGGCCAGTGCATCGGTACTCGCGGCGAGGAAACCGGTGACTCCGTGCTCGATGATTTCCGGTGCGGAGCCCCGCGGAGTGGCCACAACGGGGGTGCCGGCGGCCAGCGCCTCGATCATGACCATTCCAAAGGGTTCGTCCCACTGCACAGGGTTGAGCAGCGCGACGGCATTGCCCAGCAGGGCGAACTTTCCGGCTGCGTCCAGTTCTCCGAGGAACTCTTCATCAGGCCCGAGCAAGGGAGCGACCACGGAGCGGAAATAATCCACTTCCGCCGGGTCGCTCATTTTTGCGGCGATCTTGAGCTGAATTCCCGCTCTGCGGGCCACCGCGATGGCCTCAGCGATGCCTTTGCACGGCGCCATTCGGCCCAGAAAACACGCGTAGCCACCAGCTCCGGCACCGGGTGGAACAGTTGCGGGATCGATGCCGTGGTGGATGACCCGTCGGATTCTCACATCCGGGGCGCTGTTGGCCTGGTGCTGCGAGATGGCCACCAGTGACACGTCCCGGCTGAAGGCTTCATATACCCGGCACAGCTCCGGCCGCATGTCCGAATGAATGGTGCTGACCACTGGAATCCCGGGTGGGCGGTGCCGGTACAACGGTCCCGCCAGGGTGTGGTCATGGATGATATCGACGTCGTCCAGTCCGGCGTAGGCCCTGATCACGTGCGGCAGCTCTGAGCTTGTTCTGCCCATGGCAGCACGCTCCGTCCGGGCGAAACCGCCGATCCGTTCCACCGGGCAGGTGCTATCGGCAGCCGCGGCAAGCAGCACGCTATGCCCGGCCGCCGCCAGCGAGGTGGCCAGCGCATGGATCATCGCCTCCGTTCCGCCGTAGCCTAGGGGCGGGACGGGGAGCCATGGTGGAGCTATCAGTCCTATCCGCAAGATGCGCGCTCCTGTTCGGGGTTTAGCCCGTCTTGTCCAGCTTCTCGGCGAGCTCAACCAGATCGGCAAGGGGGGGACGTGTCCCGCGGTGGAACGTCATCCCCGGCGGGAGCCCCTCGATCGTGGCCTGGCTGCCGGTCACGTCGATGGTGATCCGGCCATCGCCTATGGGGCAGTTGGTGATGTGGACCCGGCCCCAGGACTCCGGCAGCACCGGGTCCATCCACATACCGTTCATGGAGACGTGGGGGTCATACCGCAGCAGTGTGCGCAGCAGATGCACCGGGGTGGTGGCAGCCCAGGCCTGGGGCGAGCAAGCCGTCGGGTAAGGCACCGGTTCCGGGAAATCAGCGCGGTCAAATCCGCAGAACAATTCAGGCAAGCGGTGGTCCGTGAAATCCGCCGCCTCAATAAGTCCGCGGGCAACCCGCTGGGCCTCGTCCACAAATCCGTACCTCATCAGGCCCGTAGCAATCATCGCGTTGTCATGCGGCCACACGGATCCGTTGTGGTAGCTCGCCGGGTTGTAGGCACCCATGTCCGTGGCCAGGGTGCGGATCCCCCAGCCGCTGAACATTTCCGGCGACATCAGGCGGGCAGCCACCAGCGGCGCCTTGTCGGCGTCGATAATCCCGTTCCACAAGCAGTGCCCCATGTTGGAGGCACAGGCATCCACGGGTCTCTTGTCCCGGTCCAGGGCGATGGCGTAGTAGCCACGGTCCGGCAGCCAGAACTGTTCGTTGAACTGCTTTTTAAGCCGCGCCGCGCGTTCCCGCAACTCCCGCGCCAAAGCCAGGTCTCCGGCGTCGTACGCCATCCACGCCCGGGCGATGTAGGCGCCGTACACGTAACCCTGCACTTCGCAGAGGGCGATCGGCGGCTCTGCCATGCGGCCGTCCGCGAAATTTATGCCGTCCCAGGAATCCTTCCATCCCTGGTTGATCAGCCCCTGGTTGTTGAGCCGCTGATATTCCACAAAGCCGTCGCCGTCGCTGTCCCCGTAATCCCTGATCCATTCCAGCGCCCTGTCAGCGTTGGGCAGCAGTGCGGCCACCTGGTCCGCGGCGAGCCCCCAGCGGCTGACTTCGCCGAGCAGCGTGACGAACAACGGCGTGGCATCGGCCGTGCCGTAATAGGCGGACTTGCCGCCCAGTGCCAGGCCCGTGCTGACGCCCAGCCGGACCTCATGGAGGATCCGGCCGGGCTGCTCTTCGGTCAGCGCGTCCACCGCGTTGCCCTGCCTTTCGGCCAGCGTCTGCAAGGTGTCCAAGGCCAGCGACGGGTCCACAGGCAGCGCCATATAGGACGAGAGAAGCGAATCGCGGCCGAAGAGGGCCATGAACCATGGAGCACCCGCTGCGACGACGGTCCGGTCCGGATGCAGCGGGTCCTCGATCTGGAGGGCGCCGATGTCATCATGGCTGCGCTGCAGGGTGCGGGCAATCGACACGTTGCTGACGTACATCGCGGGGATCTTCCGGATCCACTCCTGGCGCCGTATTTCCGCAGGCGAGGTGCCGGTTGCCTGGCGCTGGAAGGGCGCGGGCGTTTCGGCTGTGTCCAGTAGCGGCGACACCGTCACCCTTGTGCGCCACTGGCCGTGCGGCGGCACCACGGTGCGGTAGCCCAGGCCTTCGTGGCTAAAAGTCGCGTCGGGAGCCTGGAGTACAACCCCCTTGTGTATTCCCCGCCAGACGCCTTTGATGGTGAGGGAGTCGCCTTCCGGGTGCCGGGACTGGTCCCAGTATCGGATGATCCGGGCGTCTTTCACCTCAAAGAGGTCCGCGAAGTCCGCGTCCATCGCCAGCTCCAGCACGCACACGGCAGGCTCGCGGGAATGGTTCCGGACGGTGATCTCTTCCTGGATGCCCGCGCCCACCTCGCGGTTTCGTTCCACGATCAAAGGGCTGTCCGCATGGCCGGCTGACCGGCCCGGACGACCTATGAAGACGGCCCGGTACGGTTCGAGGGCACGGGCGGCCAGCGGCTCCAAAGTCACATCATTGACCGTCAGTCTCCAGCGGGAGACGATGCGGGTGTCCTCATGGAACACGCCATGGGGGCGGTCGGAGTACATGTCGCCGGCAAGACCGGAAATGCAGAAGTTCGAGCCATCCACGAGTGTCACCGTGGCCCCCAGAGGGCCAGCCGCGGTGTCAGCATTCCATCCAGCCATCCCTGGCTCCTTTGACGCTCATCCTGTAAGCAACGCTGCGGGGCCCGTTCCTGTGGATCCCGCGGTGGATCAGAAGGGCTGCCGCCGCGGATCAATCAGTCGTGGGATCTTCGTCCTCGTCGGCTCCAACGGAGCCTGATGGGCAACAAATCTGTGATGGCCGACCTCCATCAGGAGCACGTTGGTTCTATGACCCTACGCTTGTGGTTCTGTGGACGCTAGGTGCGGAACCCACCACGTATCCCTAGACCGCTTCGAGGACGCTGACGTAGTTGGCAATGCCTACACCGCCCATGTTCTGGACGGCGGCGCGGCGAGGGCTGGCGAGCTGCATGTCGCCAGCCGTCCCGGTGAGCTGCATGGCGGCGATGACGTGCTGGGATACGCCGGTTGCACCCACGGGGTGGCCCTTGGCCTTGAGTCCGCCGGAGACGTTGATGGGCAGCTTCCCGTCCTTGAAGACCCAGCCTTCCTGCACAGCGCGGGCGCCCTGGCCGGGTTCGGTCAGTCCCATGGCCTCGTACATCAGCAGTTCGGCGATGGTGAAGCAGTCGTGGACTTCGGCGAAGTCCAGGTCTTCAAGCCCGACGCCGGCCATCCCCAGCGCGCGCTGCCAGGACATGCGCGTGGCGGCGAAAGCCGTAGGATCCCGGCGTTCAGCCGGGAAGAAGTCGTTCGCCTGGCCGAAGCCGGCGAGCCGCACCAGCGCTGTGGCCCCGCCGGTTGGCGACGTGCTGAGCACAACGGCAGCGGCGCCGTCGGACACGGGGGAGCAGTCGGTGCGGCGCAGCGGATCGGCCACCATGGGGTTCTTGTCCGAGACGGTGCGGCAGAACTCCTCGCCGAGGTCCTTGCGGAGCTGGGCATAGGGGTTGTCGACGCCGTTGCGGTGGTTCTTGGCCGCGATGGAGCCCAGCACGTCGCCCAGCTGTCCGTCGCCGCGACCGTAGCGCTTTTCGTAGTGCTTGGCGACGTCCGCGAACAGGCCCGTAAAGCCGGTGGTGGACGTCTGGCCGGCCATGTCGTAGTCGGCGCCCAGCAGGGCGGCCCCCACAACGTCGGCGCCGGCGTGGGTCATCTTCTCGGCGCCGATCACCAGCACGGTCTTCGCCGTCCCGGCAAGCAGCGACTTGGTGCCCTGCTGGAACGCGGCCGACCCGGAGGCGCAGGCGTTCTCCACACGCGTGGCGGCGACGTTGGCCAGCTGGTCCGAGACCTGCAATGCCAGCGAGGACGGGAACGCCAGCGGCATCATGCCGGAGTTGAACTGGCCCAGGTAGATCTCATCGATCTGGCTGGGCTCGATCCCGGCGTTGCTGATTGCCTCGGTGGCCACCTGGACGATCAGGGACTCAAGGGTCTCGTCCGTGAGCTTGCCGAACCGGCTGTGGCCCCAGCCGGTGAGCAGGACATCCTTGCCGAACTGTTCCTTGAGGCTCATGCCTCTACTCCCGCAGTTTCAAGCTCGACGTCGAATGCGGCTTCGGTCTTTTCGCGGATTTCCTCCACTGTGACCCCCGGCGCAAGGCGGGTCAGCGTGAGCTGCCGCCTGCCGTCGTCGTCCGATTTCACGATGTCGAAAACGGCGAGATCGCTGATGATCCGGTCCACGCAACGCAGGCCGGTGAGCGGCAGGGTGCACTCGGTGACGATCTTGGCCGTGCCGTCCTTGGCGTTGTGCTCGGTCAGGACCACCACGCGCGGCGTGCCGGCCACGAGGTCCATGGCGCCGCCCATGCCCTTGACCATTTTGCCGGGGATGGTCCAGTTGGCGAGGTCGCCGTTGCCGGAGACCTGCATGGCGCCCAGGATGGCCACCTTGACGTGGCCGCCGCGGATCATGCCGAACGATGTGGCGGAGTCGAAGATGCTGCCGCCGGGCAGGACCGTGACGGTCTGCTTGCCGGCGTTGATGAGGTCGGCGTCTTCGTCGCCCTCATAGGGGAACGGGCCCATGCCGAGCAGGCCGTTTTCGCTCTGCAGGACCACGCGGACGCCGTCGGGCAGGTTGTTGGCCACCAGCGTGGGGATGCCGATGCCCAGGTTCACGTAGTCGCCGTCGTTCAGTTCCTCGGCCGCGATGGCAGCCATTTCATCCCTGGTCCAGGCCATGGGGTTCTCCTTGGGGTTAGAAGTATGCGGGGGCTTAAGTGTTCGTTCGCGCTGCGGGGTGGGGCGGGCGAGTGGCGTTCACGCGGGGACTGTTGCCGCTTCCCGGGGGCGGACGGTGCGCTGTTCAATGTCCTTGACCCGGCCGCTCGCCTGGACCAGGTGCTGGACGTATACGCCCGGGGTGACGATGTGGTTGGGATCCAGTGCGCCGGGCTCCACGATGACTTCGGCTTCGGCGATGGTCACCAGGCCGGCGGTGGCCACCACGGGGTTGAAGTTCCGGGCCGTGTAGCGGTAGATCAGGTTGCCGTCCGTGTCCGCGGTGTGCGCGTGGACCAGCGCCACGTCGGCCCGGATGGCGCGCTCCTGGACGTACGTTTCGCCGTCGAACTCTGCGAGCGGTTTGCCTTCGGCGACCAGGGTTCCGACGCCGGTCTTGGTGTAGAAGGCGGGGATGCCGGCGCCGCCGGCACGGAGGCGCTCGGCCAGGGTGCCCTGCGGCGTGAACTCCACCTCAAGCAGGCCCGCGAGGTACTGCTCGGCGAAGAGTTTGTTCTCGCCCACATACGATGCGATCACCTTGCGGACCTGGCCGGCTTCGATCAGCACGCCCAGGCCTTTCCCGTCCACGCCCATGTTGTTCGACACCACGGTCAGGTCGCGCACACCGGAATCACGCACGGCCTCGATGAGGTCCGCCGGGATGCCGCCCAGGCCAAAACCGCCGACGGCGAGCGTCATGCCGTCCTGGAGCACTTCCGCCAGGGCCGCGGCGGCGTTGGATTTCAGTTTGGACATTCCGTCTCCTCATCATCGAGCGTGCAGAGCCATTCAAGTCCTCCACGTTGTGGACGCTGGGCCTGAAGAAGGAGCCTAGGGTGCTCAAGAAAGTTGGTCAACGGCGTAATTCTGCCCGCAAGGCAGATATTTCACAGCGTGGACGCTAGGCTTTGAGGTGTCCACATTGTGGAGGATTTCTTGAGAGTTGGTGATCCGAATGAAGAATCCAGTCCAAGGGGCTCAGGTGGTGGGCCGCGTGGCATCACTGCTCCGGCTTGTCGGCCGGAAGCCGGAGGGCAGCTCGATTGCCGGGCTGGTCCGTGAGTCCGGGCTGACGCGCCCCACCGTCCACCGGCTCCTGGCCTCCCTTGCCGCGGAGGGCCTCCTGGACCACGATGCCCGCAGCGGAAACTGGATCCTGGGCCCTGAGATTTTCCTGCTGGGATCAGTGGCGGCGGCCCGCTTCCCGTTTGAGGACCTGGCGCGGCCAAGCCTCCGCCGGCTGGCGGAGGAGACCGGCGAGAGCGCGTTCTATTCCATCCGCAGGGGCCAGGAGACGGTCTGCGTGCTGCGGGAAGAGGGCAGCTTCCCGGTACGTTCCTTCGTGCTGCACGAGGGAGTCCGATTTCCACTGGGTGTGGCCTCGGCCGGGACCGCCATCATGGCGTTCCTCCCGGATGAGGAACAGGAAGCCATCCTGTCCGGCTGGGACCAGCACGCCGGCAGTTTCGCGGCAGGCCACAGCATGGACGTGGTGCGCAGGAATCTGGAACGGACCCGGCTGCATGGATTCGCAGTGAATCCCGGCCTCGTGCTGGAAGGCAGCTGGGGAATGGGGACGGCCGTGTTCGACCAGCTGGGCAGGCCCGTGGGCGCGCTTTCACTCACCGGCATCGAACCCCGGTTCCGGCCGGAACGGCAGGGGTTCCTCGGCAAACTGCTGATGGAGGAAGCCCACCGGATCAGCACCACACTGAGTTCAACACTGACCGGCCGCTGAATCCACGGTCGTCGCCGCTGAGTTTCCCCGGCTTAGGGAAGGAACGACGACGGCGCGCCGCGTTTTCGGGGCGACGCGCCGCCGTCGTGCCCCAAAAGTGGGGAATTCCAGCGTTGTGTGGAGCGCTTACTTCCACCACGTATCGAAGATGGTGACCGGCACGGTGCGCTTGTGGCGTGTGCGGAGGTACTTCTGTTCGATCAGCTCGGCCGCCGCTTCGGGGATCTCCCGGCCTTCGAGGTAATCATCGATCTGGTCGTACTTGATTCCCAGTTCGTCCTCGTCGGTGCGTCCGGGCCTGCCGTCCAGGAGGTCGGCGGTGGGTACTTTTTCCCAGACACGGGCAGGGGCGCCCAGCTCGGCCAGCAGTTCGCGGTTCTGGCGTTTGTTGAGGCCGAACAGGGGCAGGATGTCCGCGCCGCCGTCGCCGAATTTAGTGAAGAACCCGGTGACGGACTCTGCGCCGTGGTCGGTGCCGATCACCAGGTAGTTGTGCTCCCCGGCCAGCGCGTACTGCGCGATCATCCGCGTGCGGGCCTTGGTGTTGCCCTTGTGGAAATCGGAAATCCCGTTGCCCACCGTCTTCTCGAATTCGTTCTCGAAGCCATCCACGGCGGCGGAGATGTTGAAGGTCCATTCCGTCTTGGCCTGGATGAAGTCCAGGGCGGCCTGGGCGTCGTCCTCGTCGTGCTGGACGCCGTACGGAAGGCGGACCGCCACGAAGTTGGCCTCCACGCCTTCGGCATCAAGCTCCTCCACGGCCAGCTGGGCCAGTCTGCCGGCGAGGGAGGAGTCCAGCCCGCCCGAGATGCCCAGGACAAAGCCCTTGGTGTGGGTTGCCCGGAGGTAATCCTTCAGGAAATCCACCCGCTTGCGCACCTCCCCGAGGGGGTCGATCCGGGGCTGCACGCCCATTTCTTCGATGATGGTGGCTTGGAGTTCGCGCATGTGATCCAGCCTAGTCAGCGCTGTCAACAACGCTCAACTGTGTCCACCCGAACCACCCACGTGTCCACCCGAACCACTCACAGCCCGGCGCGAACGGACACTTGGGGCCCGGACCTACAGCGCTGCCGGTGCCGCTCCCGTTGAACCGCGGACGGTGAGATGCGTAGGCATCAGCGACCGGCTGCGGCTGCCACCGCCCGCCAGCGGGTTGAGCTGGGCCAGGAGCATGGACACTGCTACGCGGCCTGCTTGTTCGATCGGGGACGTCATGGTGGTCAGCGGGGGATTGCAGAAGTCCGCGCCAAAGATGTCGTCGCAGCCCACCACGCTGATGTCCTCCGGGACCCGGATGCCGCGTTCGCGCAGCCGCTGAAGCATGCCGATGGCGATGAGGTCGTTAAAGGCAATGCAGGCGGTGACGCCGGAGTGCACGGCCGCATCGGCTGCGGCGGCACCTGATTGTGTCTTGGGGGCGAACGGTCCCAGCCTGCGCACGTCCACGCCGCGGTCCTCGGCGGCGGCCGCCAGGGCTGTCCAGCGAAGGGTGCTGGATTGGGACGTGAGTGGACCGGCCATGTAGGCGATGCGGGTGTGGCCGAGGGAAATCAGATGGTCCAGCGCCTGGCTGGTGGCGGAGGGAGTGTCAATCACGACGGCGGGAACGCCGGCTACGTCGCGGTTGATGGTCACCATGGGAATCCTGGCTGCGGCGGCCAGCAGCGCCTCATCGCTGAGCCTGGACGCGGCGACGATGATTCCGTCAGCGCTCTTGCGCAGCTGCTCCATGGTGGAGGCCTCCACTTCGTCGGACTCTTCGGTGTCCACGAGCAGCTGCGTGTAGCCGGCTGCCTTGAGCTGCAGCTGGGTGCCACGGATGAGATCGAAATAGAAGGGGTTGGTGATGTCGGGCACCAGGACGCCGACGGCGCCGGTGCGGCCGGAGCTCAGGGCTTTAGCTTGGCTGTTCGGCGTGTAGTTCAGCTCGGCCGCCGCCGCTTCGATGCGGGCGCGGGTTCGGATGTTGACCCGGTCCGGAGTGGAAAGTGCGCGGGACACGGTGGACGCGGCCACACCGCAGATCGCGGCGATGTCGTGGATGGTGGCAGGACGGTCTGTTCCGGCTGCTTGCATCGCCATGGCGCGCTCCTCACTGAACGGGATGACTGGGGGCTTGTGACGGTTGCCACAGCCCTATAGCTCCTAGATTGCCACAGCCTGCAATCATTTGGCAATCGGTTGTCATTGACAGCTGACGTGTCTAGACTTAGGGCAGCACTTGTTTGTGAACTGAGTCACCCGCGCGCCGGAGCGGCACCTAGGCTGTCCCGTCGCGGGCATACCTAAGGAGATTCCCGTGACCGAAGCAACAACCGCAGCAACAAGCACTGCCTGGACGCTCTCAGGATTCGGCGACGAGGTGGATACGGACCCCGCCATCCAGGCTGCTGTCCTGCTGGCGCTCGGCGCGAACTACATCGAAGTTCGCAGCGCCTGGGGCGTCAACGTCTCAGAAATGACGTCTGAGCAGGTAGCTGACCTCAAGGAACTCTTGGACGCCAAGGGCTTGAAGGTCTCAGCCGTGGCCAGCCCCATCGGCAAGGTGGACATCAGCCTGCCCGTGGAGCACGAGGTGGAGCGCCTTCGCCAGATCATCTCCGTAGCCAAGGGCCTGGATACCAAATACATCCGGATCTTCTCCTTCTTCCGGAGTGAAGCCCAGACGCCGGAGGAAATCCGCGACGACGTCCTCACGCGCATGCGGGCACTGGCCGCTGAAGCCGAAAGCGCCGGCGTCGTACTCCTGCACGAGAACGAAAAGGACATCTACGGCGATACGCCGCAGCGCGTCCTGGACATCATGGAGTCCGTGGACTCTCCCGCACTGAGGATCGCCTGGGACAACGCCAACTTCGTCCAGGTAGGCGTCCGCCCCTACACCGATGGCTACGCCATGCTCCGCCCCTACCTCGAATACCTCCAGGTCAAGGACGCCATCATGGCTACGGGTGAGGTTGTGCCTTCCGGCCACGGCGACGGCGAACTGGACGCCACCATTGCTGCCCTGAAGGCGGACGGTTACGCAGGCTTTGCCTCACTCGAACCCCACCTCGCCAGCCACCACAAGCTGGGCGGCTTCTCCGGTCCGGTTGCCTTCGGCATGGCCGCGCGCGCCTTCGCGGTCCTTGCTGCCAAGAACGGAATCGAACTTTCGTGACCGGCCTCAAGGCCGCAGTTATTGGCTGCGGTGATGTGTCGGCAGTGCACTTTGAGGCCATCGCAAAGCTCGATGGCGCGCGGCTGGCTGGGGTCTGCGACTCGGATCCCGGCCGCCTTGCGGCCGCCGTGGCCGCCTACGGCATCCCGGGTTTCCCCGATCATCTCAGCCTGATCGAGGCCGTCGGACCGGATGTTGTGCACATTACGACGCCGCACAACATGCACGCCACCATCGCCGTGGACTGCCTTGAACGCGGCGTGAACGTCATTGTCGAAAAGCCGCTCGCGCATACGCTTGAAGAAGGCCGCCGGCTGGTGGAGGCCGCCAAGGCGGGCACTGCCAAGATTGCCGTCTGCTTCCAGAACCGCTACAACGCCACCTCGCAGGCCATGCACGCACTGCTTTCCTCCGGCGAGCTAGGCGCGGTAGTAGGGGCGTCAGCAACGGTGCTGTGGCACCGCAATGCCGACTATTACCGCAGCCGGCCCTGGCGCGGCACCTGGGAGGGTGGCGGCGGCGGGCTCATGATGAACCAGGCCATTCACACCGTTGACCTGGTGCAGTGGCTGCTGGGCGACGTCGTTTCGTTGTCCGGCAATGCGGCCACCAGGTTCCTGGGCGAAACCATCGAGGTGGAGGACACTGCGGAATTTGTTGCCGAGCACGCCAACGGTGCGCGGAGCGCCTTCTATGCCACGCTGGCCAACGCCGTCAACGCCCCGGTTACGCTGGACATTGTCACGGAAAAAGCGACTCTCAGTCTTCGTGGGGACTTGACGGTCACTTATGCGAACGGCCGGGTTGAAGTGGTTCCCGAGCGTGTGGTGGAGACCGGCGGACGTGCCTACTGGGGCGTCTCGCACGAACTGCTCATCAGTGACTTCTATGCCCGGCTCGGTGACGAGGGCCCGTTCTGGATCGACCCTGGAGCAGCGGAAAAATCCCTGAGGATCGTCAAGGAAATTTACCGCCAGAGCTACCCGGACGCGGCGGAGAAAGTTTCCTGACCGCTTCACGGCAACCGGTTGAAGTCGCTTAGAACGTTTCATTCGCGGGCTTCGAAAATATAAGTTGCAACAAAATTGACAATCGGTTGCCAAGACTGGCAATTATGCGTACTCTGAATCTCGAACGTCGGTGTGTCCAACGCCACACCGGCCGGAATTCGCAACTCTCACGTTCCACAGATCCAGGAGCCAACAATGAAGTTAGGTCCCAAAGCGGCAGCAGCCGCTCTTATCACCAGCGCGGCCCTCGCGCTGACAGCCTGCGGCGGCGCCCCAGGCGCCAATAACCCCGGCGCCCCTAAAACGACCACCCTCACACTGGGCGCCGTTAGAGACATGACTTCCTGGGACCCCGCGCAAGCGCATGTGGGCCACGTCCTGCAGCCCTACCAGGCAGCCTACGACTCCCTGCTCCTGCGGGAACCGGATGGCAAGCTCAGCCCTATGCTGGCCACCGCGTGGAAGTACAACGACGCGGACACTCAGCTGACCGTTGACCTCCGCACAGACGTGACCTTCAGCGATGGCGCCAAGTTCGACGCCGAGGCTGCCAAGGCAAACCTGGACCACTTCAAAAAGGCCAATGGCCCGCAGATGGCCCAGCTCACCGCCGTCTCGGACGTGAAGGTGGTGGATGCCGATACCATCGAGCTCAACCTCGCCACTCCTGACCCTTCTCTGGAGTTCTACCTAAGCCAGGCCGCTGGCCTGATGGGCAGCCCCAAGGCCCTGGGCACCGAAAGCATCAAGACCGAGCCCGTGGGCAGCGGCCCGTACGTCATGGACAAGGCGGCCACGGTTAAGGACTCACAGTCGGTGTTCACGGCCCGCAAGGATTACTGGAACAAGGACAATCAGAAGTTCGAGAAACTCACCCTCAAGATCCTGACTGACCCGACCGCCCGGACCAACGCCTTGGTGTCGGGACAGGTGGACGCTACGTTGCTAGATCCCAAGACCGGTAAGCAAGCCGAGGGCGCGAAGATGAAGCTGGTCACCAACCAGGTGGACTGGCAGGGACTGTTGCTCCTGGATCGGGACGGCGCCAAGAATGCCCCCCTCAAGGATGTGAAGGTCCGTCAGGCCATTAACCACGCGTTCGACCGCAAGACGATCCTCGATCAGGTACTGCTGGGACAGGGCAGTCCGACGTCCCAGCCCTTCGGCAAGGAGAGCGGCGCGTGGGTGGAGGAACTTGAAAACAAGTACCCTTATGACCCGGCGAAGGCGAAGGCCCTGCTGAAGGAAGCCGGCTACGAAACCGGCGTGACCCTTGAGGTTCCGTCCGTTCCGGGCTTCGAAACCCAGCTCGCGGTGCTGAAGCAGCAGCTGTCGGACGTGGGGATCACCCTGAACGTCGGCGCAGCGATTACAAACACGTTCACGAGCGACGTCGCAGCCCAGAAATTCACCACCATGTACTTCTCGCTCTTCCAGGGGGAGCCGTGGGTGGCCATCAACCAGATTGTCTCCACGAAGGCGCTGTACAACCCGTTCAAGAACACCACTCCTGAGCTGCAGGCCAAGATCGACGCGGTGCAGAGCGGCGGCGAAAAAGCGGACGAGCTCGCCAAGGAAGTTAACAGGTACGTCGTGGAGCAGGCCTGGTTCGCCCCGCTGTTCCGGGTAAACCAGATGTACTACCACAACGACAAGGTCACTGTAACGCCCCAGATCCAGCAGGCCGTCCCGTCCATCTACAACTACTCGCCGGCCAAGTAAGACCCGGGTCAGGAAGCAACATAAACCGGCGCAGGTCCGGCAGCCCGACCACCACGGTGGCGGGCTGCCGGACCGGGCTGCCGGACCAGGCAGTCAAACCATGCCAGTTCAATGGAGCCAGCAATGATCACATTCATCCTTAAACGCCTAGGCAGCGGAATAGTAGTCCTGTTCGCCGTCTCGATCCTCGTTTTTTCCCTTCTTTACGTATCGAGCGGCAGCATTGCCCGGAACATCGTCGGAGACCAGGCCACGCCCGAGCAGGTAGCGCTGAAAGAAACAGAGCTCGGGCTGGATCAGCCCATTCTTACCCGCTATCTGGACTGGGTTGTCAACGCGCTGCAGGGAGACCTGGGAGCATCCTGGTTCACCTCTGAACCGGTGGCCGACGCCCTCGCCACCCGCATTCCGGTCACCATGACCATGGTGGTGGCAGCCATGCTCCTTATTTCCATCATCGCTACCCTCATCGGCGTTGCCGCAGCAGTGAAGCGTGGCTGGGTGGACCGGACGGTCCAGGTCGGCGCCATCATCGGCGACTCCATTCCCGGTTTCGTCATCGGCATTATCCTCGTCACCATCCTGGCCATCCAGATGGGCCTCTTCCCCGCCACCAGCACCATTTCCCCGGGTGCCGGAGCAGACGCCTGGGTGCTCTCGCTGACCCTGCCCGTCATAGCCCTCCTGATCAACGGCGTGACCGGCGGTGCCCAGCAGATCCGCAGCGCCGTGATCAAGCAGTTGGAACGCGACTACGTGCGGACTCTCCGCAGCCGCGGGATCCAGGAGCGGGAGATCCTTTTTAAGCATGTCCTGCGCAGCGCTGCCCCGGCGGGGCTTACAGTCCTCAGCCTGCAGCTGATCGGCATGCTCGGCGGCGTGGTCATCATCGAGCAGATTTTCGCCCTTCCCGGCATGGGCCCCCTTGCCGTGGCCGCCACCGGCCAGAGCGACCAGCCCGTGGTCATGGGCGTTGTTATGTACACCGTCGCCGTTGTCATCTTTGTCAATCTCATCGTTGACCTGCTCAACGGTTGGCTCAACCCGAAGGTGCGTGCCTCGTGAGCGAGTCCGTCGAAACCTCAGCCCTGACGCCGCTTCCCGGTACGACCGGCCAGACCGGTACCGTGGTCCGGTCCACGGTGCTCAAGCGTCTCTTCAAAAACCCCCTCGGCATTTTATCGATGATCATCCTGCTGACCATGGGTCTCCTAGCCGCGTTCGCCGATGTCCTGGCGCCGTTCGAGGAGAACTTTGCAAACATTTCAAAGACCCTCGCCGCCCCGGACTCCGTCAACATCCTCGGCACGGACAGCTCCGGGCGCGACGTCTGGAGCCGGCTTCTCTTTGGTGCGCAGCTGACGCTGCTCTCCGCGTTGCTGTGTGCCGCCGTTGCGATCGTGATTGGCCTGCCCGCGGGCCTGATTGCGGGCTACTACGCGGGCAAGTTCGAAGCTATGTCCAACTGGGTTGTCAGCATCCTCATGAGCCTCCCCGGCCTGATTGTGCTGCTGACTGTGCGTGCAGCCTTCGGGCCGTCGGTCTGGATTGCCATGCTCTTCCTGGGCATACTGCTGAGTCCCTCCTATTTCCGCCTGACACGATCTGCTGTGCAATCGGTCCGCAACGAGCTCTATGTCGACGCGGCCCGGGTCTCCGGGCTCTCTGACCTGAGTATCATCACCCGCCATATCTTCTCTGTGGTGCGGGCCCCTATCATCATCCAGACGGCGGCGATTGCCGGAGTTGCCATCGCCATCCAGTCAGGCCTTGAGTTCCTGGGCCTGGGTGATCCGTCAAAGGCATCCTGGGGCGTGATGCTCAGCGAGGGATTCAAGAACGTTTATCTCACGCCCAGCCTGCTCTTCTGGCCCGCGTTTGCCATGGCACTGACCATTGGTGCCTTGGTCCTTCTTGGGAACGCTATCCGCGATGCTTTGGAAGACCAAGAGAAGATCAAGCACCGCAGGAAGAAAGCACATGAGGCGGAAGACGCTGCGTCGGCCAGCGCCGCCAAGGCAGCAAGCAAGACTCTCGCCGCCGTCGAGGCCGGAACCGAACACCACCTGGTCAAAGTGACCAACCTGGGCGTCGGGTACCCGCAGGCGGACGGATCGGTCAAGAAGGTTGTTGATGACGTCTCCTTCCACGTTGACCGCGGCGAAATCCTTGGCATCGTGGGCGAGTCCGGTTCGGGCAAGTCCCAGACGGCCTTTTCCATCCTGGGCCTGCTGCCGGATACTGCACGCATCGTGGGCGGTGCCATCCAGTTCGATGGCAACTACACGGTGGCTCCCGGCGAAGACAACGTCAGCCAGGAACGGCTCTCCAAGCTGCGCGGCAAGCGGATTTCCTACATCCCGCAGGAACCCATGAGCAACCTGGACCCGGCCTTCACCATCGGCTACCAGCTGGTTACCCCCATGGTGCGGGTCTTGGGAATCTCCAAGTCTGAAGCCACGAAGCGCGCCATGAAGCTGCTCTCCGACGTCGGCATTGTCAACCCGGACCGGACCTTCAAGGCTTACCCGCACGAGGTCTCCGGTGGCATGGCCCAGCGTGTGCTCATCGCCGGCGCCATCAGCTGCGAACCGGACCTCATCATTGCCGATGAGCCCACCACGGCACTGGACGTCACTGTGCAGGCCGATGTGCTGGACCTCATCCGCGACCTCCAGCGCCGGCTCGGCGTCGGCGTCATCCTGGTGACCCACAACTTTGGTGTTGTGGCTGACCTCTGCGACCGCGTTGTGGTCATGCAGAACGGACGGCTCGTGGAGGAAGGCCCCGTGCGGGACATACTGCGCGAACCGGAGGAACGCTACACCCAGACCCTGCTGGCTTCGATGCTCGAAGGCAAAGAACCGATGTCCATGCTGGTGCCATCGAGTGCTAAGGAGAACGTACTGTGACAGAAACTGCAGCCTTGGGCGCCGCGTTATCAGCGCCGGCACGTGAAGGACTCCTTCGGGTCGAGAACCTGGTGGTGGAGTACGCCGGCAAGGGGTTCCGGGCAAAGAAATTCCGTGCCCTGACGGACATCAACATCAGCATCGGCCATGGGGAGACCCTGGGCCTGGTGGGGGAGTCGGGCTCCGGCAAGACCACCCTGGGCCGGGCAGTGCTGGGGCTCGCGCCCGTAAGCGGTGGCAAGGTCACCTTCGAGGGCAAGGACATCAGCCAGGCCACCCGCAAGCAGCGCCGTGTCCTGAGCCGAGACATGCAAGTGGTCTTCCAGGATCCGTACACGTCGCTCAACCCTGCCCTGGAGATCGGCGACATCCTTGCCGAGCCCTTGGGCGTGCAGGGCATGGAGCAGGCAGCAGCCAAGAAGCGCGTCAGAGAGCTCCTGGACCAGGTAGGCCTGCCGTCGGACGCCATCCACCGTCTCCCGCGGGAGTTCAGCGGCGGCCAGCGCCAGCGCGTGGCCATCGCCCGCGCCCTGGCACTGTCGCCGAAACTCATCGTCTGTGATGAGCCGGTCAGTGCCCTGGACCTCTCCACGCAGGCCCGTGTCCTGGATCTGTTCCTGCAGATCCAGAAGGACACCGGCGTGTCCTACCTGTTTGTCTCCCACGACCTTGACGTGGTCCGCCACATCAGCCACCGTGTAGCCGTGATGTACCGTGGAGAAATCGTGGAGCAGGGGCCGGCAGAGATCGTCACGCGCAACCCCGACCACCCCTACACGCAGCGGTTGCTGCTCGCTTCACCCGTGCCGGATCCGGACCGCCAGGAGAAGCGCCGTGCCGAACGTCACCGGCTGCTCGAAGAACAGCGCCAGCAGAACGAGCAAGCCGCTGCCCTTGCCTAGGGCTCATGCCCGAACTAACTCAACAGCAACAACTATGGAGGAATAACGTGGCCAAAATTGGCGTACAGGCAATGATGCTGAAGGACAGCTTCACCGAAATCGGGGCGTTCGAAACCCTCCGTAAGGTCAGCGACATCGGCTACAACGCCGTCGAGATCTCCCAGATCCCGATGACGCCGGAAAACGTCGCTGAACTGGACCGCTCCCGCAGCGAGCTGGGCATGGACATCGCGGCCCTGTCCGTGGCCATGGAGACACCCAAGGGCCGGCCCGGCGATTCCCTGGCGGAGCACTTTGACAAGATCGTGGATGACGCAAAGAGCCTGGACTCGAAGCTGTTGCGGATCGGTATGCTGCCGTTCGAGGCAATGACGTCCATCGGCGCGGTAATTGACTTCGCCAAGCAGGCCAACGAATACGCCGAACGGCTGCAGGAGCAGGGCCTGGGCCTGTACTACCACAACCACCACATCGAGTTCGCGAAGTTCGACGGCAAATTCATGCTGGACATCATTGCGGAGAACTCCCCGGCCATGGGCATGGAAATCGACGTGCACTGGGTACAGCGCGGCGGCCTGGACCCAGTCCGCACGCTCGAAAAGTACGCCGGCCGCACCGCTATGGTGCACCTGAAGGACTACCGGATCGGCCAAATGCCGGAGTCGGCCATGGGGCTGCTGAATTCAGGGGACTTCGTTGGATTCATGACGGAGTTCAAGAACGTTGTCCAGTTCGCCGAAGTGGGCGAGGGCAACCTGGACTTCGCTTCCATCATCCCGGCCGCGGAGGCTGCCGGCGCGCAGTACCTGCTGGTGGAGCAGGACGAACTCTATGGCCGCACGGTCTGGGAAGCGCTGCAGACCTCCTACGACAACCTGGTTGCCTTGGGGCAGTCCGAGCTCTTCTAAGCGGACCCACTTCCACAATCTGGTTTCGACAAGCTCAACCAACAAAAAGGACAAATAACTGTGAGCAAGAAAGTACGCCTCGGCATCATCGGCCTGGGCCAGCAGGGCGGCGCTTACGCCAAGTTCATCACAGACGGCATGGTCCCCAACATGGTGATCGGCGCTATCTGCGACACCGATCCGGCCAAGAGGGAACTTGCCTCGGCCACGTACCCGGACGCTCCCTTCTATGACGACTACATCGCGATGCTGGAAAGCGGCGACGTTGACGCCGTCGTGACCTGCGTGCCGCACTTCCTGCACCCGGAAATGGGCATCGAGACCCTCAAGCGCAACATCCATGCGCTGGTGGAGAAGCCGGCCGGCGTCTACACCAAGCAGGTCAAGGAACTGAACGAGTTCGCTGCCAGCAAGCCGGAACTCTCCTTCGGCATCATGTTCAACCAGCGCAACAACCCGCTGTACAAGAAGCTCAAAGAGATTGTGGAAAACGGCGAGATCGGCAAGATCCGCCGCAGCAACTGGATCATCACCAACTGGTGGCGTCCGCAGGGCTACTACAACTCCAGCGAATGGCGCGCGACGTGGGGCGGCGAAGGCGGCGGCGTCCTGGTCAACCAGGCACCGCACCAGCTGGACCTGTGGCAGTGGATCTGCGGCGTCCCGAAGTCCGTCTACTCCAAGGTTTCCTTCGGCTTCCGCCGCGACATCGCCGTCGAAGATGAAGTGACTGCGGTGGTTGACTACGGAGACGGCGTTACCGGCGTTTTTGTCACCGCCACGCACGACCTGACCGGGACCGACCGCTTCGAGATCCTGGGCGACCAGGGCAAGATCGTGGTCGAGGGCAGCAAGACCGCCACCGTGACGCGCTTGCACAAGCCCGAGCGCGAACTCAGCGACGGCATGGGCATGGACGATGTCCGCAAGCTCTTTATGGGCGAGTTGAACCCGGAGGAGTACTACACCACCGAGGTCATCGAGTTCGAGTCCGCCTGGGGTGCACAGCACTCAGGTGTCCTGGAGAACTTCGCCGCCAACATCCTGGACGGCACGCCGCTGCTCGCTCCGGGCTCGGACGGTATAAACGGTGTCCGCCTGGCCAACGCCATCCACCTCTCCGCATGGACCGGTAAGGAAGTTGGACTGGACTTCGACGAGAACGAGTTCCTCGCCGAGCTCAACAAGCGCATCGCCGAAGAGGGCAAGTTCCCCCAGCGCGCGTAACCTCCTGAGGGAGTACCGGTGCTGAGTAGCAGCTGTGGCCGTTTTGGACCATCAAAACGGCCACAGCTGCGACCTGCTTAAGTGGTTTCATCGTTAGGATGGGGCGGTGACTGAACCCCAAACGCCGGACACCGCCCCATCAACGGGTTCGGTCAAAAAGCATGGCCGCGACGGCAAGTCCAATGCGACCATCTACGACATCGCCAAGTTGGCCGGCGTCAACGCGTCCACCGTTTCCCGGGCACTCAGCAAGCCGGGCAGGGTCAGCTCCAAAACACAGAAGCTCATCGAGGATGCGGCCGCCCAGCTGAACTACCAGGTCAATCCGTTTGCGCGCGCACTTCCCACGGGCAAGACCAACACGTTCGGCCTCATCGTCGCGGACATCACCAACCCCACATTCTTTGACATCATCCGCGGCGCCGAGACCACCGCAACCAGCAGGGATTACACCCTGGTGCTCGCCGAGTCGGCGGAGTCCCCGGCTACTGAACTGACTGCCGCCCGGCGGCTCATGGCCACCGTCGACGGCCTCATTCTCGCGAGCCCGCGCATGGACGATGACAACATCCGCGCCCTGGCCCAGGACAAGCCCGTGGTGGTCATCAACCGCGAAGTAGAGGGCGTGCCGTGCGTGGTGCCGGACGTCAACAAGGGGATCAGCGAGGCAATCCGGAGCATGGCCGCCAACGGACACCAGCGGATCGCCTTTGTAGCGGGGCCGCCGCAGTCCTGGATGTCCGAACGCCGTTGGGAGGGTGTGCAGGCAGCTTGCGAATGGTCCCGGCTCGAAGCCGTGCGGCTTGAGTCCAGCAAACCAACGGTCGACGGCGGCCGGCAGACTGCGCGCGATGTCCGCGCCAGCGGTGCCACCGCGGTCATGACGTACAACGACTTGCTGGCCATCGGGCTCATGCAGGAGCTCCAGGCCGCCGGCATGGTGGTGCCCGACGACATCAGCATCATCGGCTTTGACGACATCTTCGGCGCGGATTTCACGACGCCGCCGCTCACCACGGTGCGTTCGCCGCTGGGGGAATGCGGCGAGGCTGCCGCGACGCGCCTGTTGGACTTCCTCCACGGGAGCGGGGAGCAGGCCGGCACTTTGAGCGTGGAGACTGAGCTGGTGCTGCGCGGGTCCAGCGGTAGGATCCTGCCCGCGAAGTGAGTCCTGGACAGGCCGATTCCAGCATTTGGCAATTCATGGCAACCGGTTGACAAAACGAGGCGCCAGGCAGATTATTGATCTATGTCACAGTCGATTGCTGCCAACCCAGACAGGCTCCTGCCCGCCGACCCAGGAACGCGCAGCATTGCGCGGGACCTCCTTGCGCGCGTACAGGACCTCCCCATTATCTCCCCGCATGGCCACGTTGACGCCGCCGTCATCGAGCACAACACGCCGTTCCCGGACCCGGCAGCGCTGCTCGTCAGCCCGGACCACTACGTCACCCGCCTGATCCACGCCAACGGCGCCCCCCTGGACAAGCTGCGCGCCGGCGGTTCCACCACGCCCGGGTCACGCGAAATCTGGCGCACGTTCGTGGATGCCTGGCCCCTCTTCGAGGGCACGGCCTCCGGATACTGGCTGCGCAATCAGTTCAACAGTGTCTTCAATCTGGACGCAGACCTGGGCGAGATGTCCGCTGACGCCAGCTATGACGCCATCGCCGCCAAACTCGTGGAGCCGGGCTTCCGTCCCCGCCAGCTGTTCAAGGACTTCAACATCGAGGTCCTGGCCACCACGGACGATCCCCTGGACAACCTGGCCAGCCACAAAGCCATCGCCGAGGACGCCTCGTTCAATGGCCGCGTCCTGCCGACCTTCCGCCCGGATGCCTACCTGAACATTGCGCACCCCACCTGGAGTGCCAACGTTGACCGCCTGATCGAAACCGCCGGTGACGGCGCCAACGGCTACGCGGGCTACATCACGGCCCTGGAAAACCGCCGCCGCTACTTCGTGGAGCACGGCGCAGTCTCCGCAGACCACGGTGTGGCCACTCCGGCAACGCTCAAGCTGGACCGCGCCGAAGCCGAGAGGATCTTCGAGCTCGCCCGCGCCGGCAAGGCCACGGCCGAGGACCGCAACACCTTCGAAGCCCACATGATGTACCAGATGGGCCGGATGTCGGTGGAGGACGGCCTGGTTATGACCATCCACCCGGGTTCGTTCCGGAACCACCACACCGCAACGTTTGATGCCTTCGGCGCGGACACCGGCCACGACATCCCGTTCGCCACCAACTACACCGAGGCCATCCGACCGCTGCTGCAGGACTTCGGCACGGCCAAGGACTTCCACCTGGTGCTGTTCACCCTGGACGAGACCGTGTTCTCCCGCGAGCTCGCACCGCTCGCCGGCTTTTACCCGTCCGTCTACCTGGGCGCACCCTGGTGGTTCCTGGACGCTCCGGATGCCATGCTCCGGTTCCGCTCCGCCGTTACCGAAACGGCCGGTTTCTCCCGTTCTTCCGGGTTCATCGACGACACCAGGGCGTTCTGCTCCATCCCCGCCCGCCACGATGCGTCCCGCCGGATCGAAGCCTCCTTCCTGGCCCGTCTGGTGGCCGAGCATCGTGTCAGTGAAGACCGCGCCCACGAAATCATCGTGGACACGGTCGATTCTTCCCCTCGAAGGGTTTTCAAACTGTGAGCATCGAACAGACCGACGCAACAGCCAAGACGGTCGAATCCCTGCCGCAGCTGGACCGGACCTTGCAGGCTTCCGCCAAACCGCCGGTGCGGATCGTCCACCTGGGACTCGGTGCCTTCCACCGCTCGCACCAGGCCTGGTACACCAGCCAGGCCAGCGACGCCGCCGACTGGGGTATTGCGGCTTTCACCGGCCGCCGCCCGGATGCTGCCCTGGCCCTTGCCGAGCAGGACGGCCTCTTTACGCTCGTGGAGCGCGCTGACAGCGGAGACTCGTTCGCCGTCCTCGGCAGCATCGTTGAAGCGGTCGACGGCGCGAACGTGCAGCGGCTCGCAGAGCTCGTTTCGGCACCGGCCACCGCCATGGTCACCCTGACGGTCACCGAAGCGGCGTACCGCCTCGGTGCCGACGGACAGCTGGACACTACGGCGCCCGACGTCGCCGGCGACCTTGCGCTGCTGGCTTCCGGCAGCGGAAACCCGTCGACGCCGCTGGGCCGGCTGGTCTTCGCCCTCGCCGCGCGCCGGGCTGCGGGAGCCGGGCCGCTCGCCGTTGTCTGCTGCGACAACCTCGCCAACAACGGCACGGTAGCCCGCAACGCCGTGGCGGGCCTGGCACGGGCCTGGGACGCGGAGCTCGCTGCCTGGGTCGAGGAAAACGTCAGTTTTGTCAGCACGTCCGTGGACCGCATCACGCCGCGCACCACGGAAGCGGACATCGCCGCCGTCGAGGCCGCCTGCGGCTACCGCGACAACTCGCCTGTAGTGGCAGAGCCTTTCACCAACTGGGTGCTCAGCGGCGATTTCCCGGCCGGCCGTCCACGCTGGGAAGATGCCGGCGCGGTCTTCGTTGACCACATCGAGCCTTACGAGAACCGCAAGCTGTGGCTTCTGAACGGCGCTCATTCCCTGCTGGCCTACGCCGGCCAGCTCCGCGGACACACCACGGTGGCGCAGGCCCTCGCGGACCCGCAGTGCCTGACCGCCGTCGAAAGCTTCTGGGACGAAGCCGAGGCGAACCTGTCCGGCGCCGCGGCCGGTGGCGCGGACCTGCAGATCCCGGCGTACCGCGCTGCCCTGCTGGCCCGCTTCAGCAATGCGCGCATTGCCCACCACCTGGCCCAGATCGCCATGGACGGCAGCACCAAGCTGCGCATGCGGGCCGTGCCTGTCCTCTTGGCCGAACGGGCCCAGGGCAGGTCCGGTGCCGCTGCAGCGCTGATGATCGCGGCCTGGATTGATTTCAGCGCCGCGGCCGAGACGTTCCAGGATCCGCTGGCAACTGAAGTGGCCGCGGCCAACCAGCTGGAAGGCGCAGAGCGCGTGCGGGCGGTCCTGGCGCTGGTGGATCCTGCCGTCGCAGCGGACGACGCCGTCGTGGAACTCGTTTCCGGCCTGCTCGGCACATTCCCGGCGGACGCCTAAGAATCACGCTCCAGCAGCCCTTCTGCTTCATAAAGAACAGCACTGCCCGGTCCAGGCGCCTGGACCGGGCAGTGCTGTTTCGATGACCTGCAGTTACATGAAGTTTCAACAGAAATTTATGGCAACCGCTTGCCATTTTATTGCCAAGTGACTAGGATACCAGGCAGAGAGAAAAACACTGCGATACGCCCGTCGGAGGCGGATTCTGCCGGCTCCAGCATCGCCAAAGATTCACCGCTTCATAGCATTTCAATAATTTTCGCTGGCCAACACGGCGGCAAGGGTAAAGGAGCCCAATTCATGAAAAAGCTAAACAAGCTCAGCATCATCGGCTATGGCGCCGGCGATGCAGCCAACAACCTCGCATTCACCACCGCCACCATGTTCCTGTTGGTGTACTACACGGACGTTGCCGGCATCTCCGCCGCGGCTGCCGGAACCCTGCTGCTCGTGGTCAGGCTCTTTGACGCTTTCGCTGATGTCTTCGCCGGCCGGATCGTTGACCGGACCTACAGCAAGCGCTTCGGTAAGTTCCGGCCCTTCATCATGTTCGGCTCCATCCCGCTGCTCCTGCTGAGCGTGGCAACGTTCTCCATTCCGCAGCTGGGTGAATCCGGCACACTGCTGTACGCCTACGTCACCTACGCCGCCCTAGGCCTTGCCTACAGCCTCGTGAACATTCCGTACGGCTCGCTGGCCGGCGCCATGACGCAGGATCCGGGAGAGCGCGCCAAGCTGGGTTCGGCCCGCATGGTGGGCGCCCTGCTGGTGGGCTCTTCGCTGGGTATCTTCGTTGCGCCGCTGATCAAGCCCGGTGCCGATCTCCAGTCGACGTTCACCACCATCACCCTGGTGTTTGTGGTCATCGGGGCGGCGCTGTACTTCTTCACCGCATTGACCGCCAAGGAACGCGTGCACCGCGCCGTCCCCAAGGTGACGTTCAAGCAGAGCGTGGACACGCTCAAAGGCAACAAGCCCCTCTTGATGCTGTGCCTGAGCTCCTTCTTCTTCCTCTCCGGCTACCTCGCCCTGACCTCCGTGCAGCTGTACTACCTGCGCGACGTCCTGGGCCGCCTGGACCTATACCCCGTACTGTCCATCATCCAGCTGGCGCTCACCTTCTTCCTGGCCGCCTTTATGCCCAAACTTGTCCGTAACGTCGGCAAGAAGAGCGTCTACATCTACTCTTCGCTGGTCACTGTCCTCGGCGGTGCGATCATCTTCTTCGCCCCGGCCGGCCAGGTCTGGATGGGCTTTACCGGCCTCGTGGTCAGCCTGGTGGGCGTCCTTGCCGTCAACATCGTGGTGTGGGCGCTGGAAGCCGACACTGTGGAGTACGGCGAATGGCGGACCGGTGTCCGCACCGAAGGAATCACGTACGCCCTGTTCTCCTTCACGCGGAAATCCGGACAGGCTGTGGGCGGCGCCCTGGCCGCGTACGCCCTGGCGCTGGGCGGCTACAAGTCCGGAGCGGCCCAGACCGCGGACGCCCTGTTCGGCATTCAGATCGCCGCGGGCGCAATCCCTGCCGTGCTGACTATCCTTGCCGTATTAGTTATGTCCAAGTACACGCTGACCGACGCCAAGCACGCGGAGATCCTCAAGGAGATCCAGGAACGCCGGACCAAAACTGTGGGCGCCGGCGAAGCCGCTGACGCCAGCACCACTACTGACGCCAGCACCACCGCTGATGCTGGCACCCCGGTTGGCGCCGGCAAAACTGCCGGCCACTAACTCCCAGCACCACAAACTGACCAGAAGTCCCCGAAAGGATCTGCCGTGAAAATCATTGCCGCTGAAGTCTTTGTGACAAGCCCGTCACGTAACTTCGTGACCCTGCGCATCACTACGGACGACGGGGTCACCGGCATCGGTGACGCCACGCTGAACGGCCGCGAACTGGCTGTTGCCGCCTACCTCAAAGAGCACGTGGCCCAGCTGCTGATCGGCAAGGATCCGCACAAGATCGAGGACACCTGGCAGTTCCTGTACCGCAGCTCCTACTGGCGCCGCGGGCCGGTCACCATGGCCGCAATCGCCGCCGTGGACATGGCCCTGTGGGACATCAAGGGCAAGATGGCGAACATGCCGGTCTACCAGCTCCTGGGCGGCGCTTCACGCAACGGCCTGCGCGCTTACGGCCACGCTTCCGGCGCTGACCTCGAGTCGCTGTTCGATTCAGTCCGTGAGCACCTGGAACTGGGTTACAAGTCCATCCGCATCCAGACCGCTGTCCCCGGCATCAAGGCCGTCTACGGTGTGGCCGCGCAGGCCCAGGCCTCGGGCGAACGCTACGACTACGAGCCCGCCGGCCGCGGCGCGTTCCCCCAGGAAGAGGACTGGGACACCCGCGCCTACCTGCGCCACCTGCCCACCGTCTTTGAAGCCGTGCGCAATGAGTTCGGCCCGGAAATCCCGCTGCTGCACGACGGCCACCACCGCATGACCCCCATCCAGGCCGCCAAGCTCGGCAAGGCCCTGGAACCGTACGACCTCTTCTGGCTCGAGGACTGCACCCCGGCCGAAAACCAGGAGGGCCTGCGCCTGGTCCGCCAGCACACCACCACCCCGCTGGCCATCGGTGAAATCTTCAACACCGTGTGGGACTACCAGACCCTCATCAAGGAACAGCTGATCGACTACGTCCGCGCAGCCTCCACCCACTTCGGCGGCATCTCCCCGCTGAAGAAGGTCATGGACTTCGCCGCCCAGTACCAGATCAAGTCCGGCTTCCACGGCCCCACGGACATTTCCCCGGTGGGCTTCGCCGCGCAGTTGCACGTTGGCTTGGCCATCCACAACTACGGCATCCAGGAATACATGCAGCACTCGGACAAGACCAACGAGGTCTTCGAGCAGTCCATGACCTTCAAGGACGGCTACCTGCACCCGGGCGACAAGCCCGGTATCGGCGTCGAATTCAACGAGGAAGCCGCGGCGGCGTACCCGTACCAGCAGGCGTACCTGCCGTACAACCGCCTGGTAGACGGAACGGTGCACGACTGGTGACCGCCACTACATCGCCTTCCACAGCAGGAGGAGCTTCCGGCCCGCGCGTCATTGTTATGGGCGTCTCCGGCTGCGGCAAGACCACCATTGGTGACCTGGTGGCCCGCGAGCTGGGCGTTCAGTTCCTCGACGGCGATTCCCTCCACCCGGTGGAGAACGTCGCCAAGATGGCAGCGGGCACTCCGCTGACCGACGAGGACCGCTGGCCGTGGCTCGCCACGGTGGGCTTTGAACTGGCAGCTGCCAAGGGCGGCCTGGTTCTGGCCTGCTCGGCTCTTCGCCGCAGTTACCGCGACGCCATCCGCGCGCAGGCGCCGGGTACGGTGTTCCTGCACCTGCATGGCAGCAAAGAGGTTCTGAGGGCACGGACTGAAGGCCGCTCCGGGCACTTTATGCCGCCCGCGCTGCTGGAATCCCAGCTGGCCACCCTCGAAGCGTTGGAAGCCGATGAGGCAGGCATTGTGGTGGACATCGCCGCTCCAGTGGACCAGGTCGTGGCCGACGCGTTGGCCGGCATCGCAGCTGCGGTGACTGCCGCCGTCGGAAATTCCGCCGACGAAAGTGCCGCTGGTGCCGCTGGCACCCCAGTGCGCCAGTTCGACGTCGACCTCCAGGCCGCGCCGTTCAACCTCGATGACGCAGCGATCACCTGGGTGAACACCACCCTGGAATCGATGACGCTTGAGGAGAAGATCGGGCAGCTGTTCATCAACCACAACAACGATTACTCCCCGGAGTACCTCGACGGTGTGCTGGAGAATTTCCATGTGGGCGGCATGCGTTACCGGCCAGGCCCCTCCGCTGCCGTGCAGGAACACATCCGGCACGCGCAGTCGAAGTCCAAGGTGCCGCTGCTGGTGGCGTCCAACCCGGAAATGGGCGGCGCCGGAAGCTGCGACGACGGCACGTTTGTGTCCACGCACCTGCAGGCAGGCTCGCACCCGGACAAGTCCATCGCACGCCGGATGGGGCAGGTTGCCGGCGTTGAAACCGCAGCCCTGGGCTGCAACTGGGCCTTCGCCCCGATCGTGGACATCCACTACAACTGGAGGAACACGGTCATCTCCACCCGGGCCTTCGGCAACACGCCGGAGATCGTGGTGGAACGGGCCAAGGAATACTTCGACGGCATCAGTGAATCTCCCACGGCCTGCGCCATGAAGCACTTCCCGGGCGACGGCATGGACGAGCGCGACCAGCACGTGGTCACGTCGTACAACACGCTCGGTTACGACGAGTGGAACAAGACGTATGGCCACGTGTACCGCGAAATGATCGGGCACGGCGTGCAGTCCATCATGATCGGGCACATCGGCGCGCCGGACCTTTCCCGGCACTTCCGCCCGGGCCTGGCGGACAAGGACATCCGTCCTGCCACCCTGGCCCCGGAGCTGCTCCAGGACCTGCTGCGCGGCGAGCTCGGCTTCAACGGGCTCATCCTCACGGACGCCTCGCAGATGATCGGACTCACCCAGGCCATGAAGCGCAAAGACCTGGTTCCTGCGACGATTGCCGCGGGTTGCGACATGTTCCTGTTCTTCCGCAACGCCGACGAAGACTTCCAGTACATGCTGGACGGCTACAAGTCCGGCGTTATCACCGAGCAGCGCCTGCATGACGCCCTGCGCCGCATCCTGGCCCTCAAGGCCTCGCTGGGGCTGCACCTGAAGGCACGCAACGAACTGGTTCCGCCGGTGGAAGCCCTGGCGAAGATCGGCAGCGCGGAGCACCGCGCCGTCGCCGCAGAGATCGCGGACAAGACCGTCACCCTGGTCAAGGACACCGCGAACAACCTGCCCATCCGGCCGGAGACGCACAAACGGATCCGCCTGTACGGCATCTCCGGCGGCCCGGACTTCACCATGGCGGACCCGCTGGCCTACCTGGACACGGTCAAGGACGAACTGGAAAAAGCCGGCTTCGAGGTGCACCTGTTCAAAACCGCCGCTCAGCGCGAAGCCGCGGGGGAGACTGGCGTGAACTTCATGTCGGTCATCTCCGAGGAAGCCACCGGCGACTACGCGGACAAGTACGACGCCGCGTTTGTCTTCGCGAACGTCAAGGGCTTTGCCCAGGAAGCGGCAATCCGGATCAAGTGGTCCACCCCGATGGCCGCGGAAATCCCTTGGTACGTTACCGAGGTTCCCACGGTGTTTGTGTCGCTGAACCAGCCCAACCACCTCATCGACGTGCCGATGGTCAAGACCGCCATCCACGCCCATGCGGGAACTGTGGAGGCCATCCGCGCCACCATCGAGAAGATCATGGGCAAGTCTGAGTTCCAGGGGACATTCAACGAGAATGTCTTCTGCGAATCCTTCGACACCCGGCTCTAGGGTTATCGCTGGGGTTCTAGACTGACGACTCGCAGACGGACTGGCGCTACGCGGATACGCGTAGCGCCGTTCCTTTTCTGCGTCACAGGGCCATTTCCGCGTCGAGGCCTCCAGTAAACTGGACACCATGACTGCCACCCCTGATGCTGCTTCCAACACTGCTGCCCGTGCCCGCCTGCTGGAACTGATCAAGGAACTTGCCGTGGTCCGCGGCAAGGTGATCCTCTCCAGCGGTGCCGAGGCCGACTACTACATCGACCTGCGCCGCATCACGCTGCACCATGAGGCCTCCAAGCTGGTGGGACAGGTCATGCTGTCACTGACGGACGACGCCGGAATCGACTTTGAGTGCGCCGGTGGCCTGACCATGGGTGCTGACCCCGTGGGCACCGCCGTTATGCACGCTGCGGTGGACGCCGGCCGCACCGTGGACGCGTTTGTGGTCCGCAAAGCCCAGAAGTCCTACGGCATGGGCCGCCAGGTTGAAGGTCCGTCGGTTGACGGCCGCAAGGTCCTGGTGCTGGAGGATACGTCCACCACCGGCGGCTCCGCCCTCACCGCTGTTGAGGGTGTCCGGAAAGCCGGCGGCAACGTGGTGGCCGTGGCCGTCATCGTGGACCGGGACACCGGTGCCAAGGAAAAGATCGAAGCCGAGACCGGCGTGCCCTACCTGTTCGCCTTCGGCAAGGACGAGCTGGGCCTCTCCTAGCGGGTTCACGCCAGGGGTTACACGGCGCCGGGGTTGCAGCGGCGGCTTCCGCTGTGGCTACGGTAGAGGTGTGCCGTACAGGGGGGAAGCAGATCCGCAGGAACAGCCAGGTGCTCATCAAGCCCGACTGCTGGCCAATGCCGCCGCATTCAAGCGGTTTTCGCGCCGCGGGTTCCTGGCCGGCACGGGCGCCTCGGCCCTGCTGGCGGCGGACATGCTGGTCACCCGCCATGTCCAGGCGGAGCGGCAGGTCAACCGGATACTGCAGGTCGCGGACGACTTCGCCGACGCCTACTACCCGAACGCCAGCTGGTTCCTCTTCCCCGGCTACAAGACAAGCTGGGAAGAGGCGCTCTGGATCCTGAACGCAATGCGTGGTGCGCTGAACAAGCGCGGCCAGCTGGCCGCCGTCGGCTATTCCAACCTAGGGCTGGACATCGATGAGGTGGTGATCGCCGTCATCGAACACGTCCGGGCGAAAAAGCTGACCAAGCTTTTTTTCTACGGCCACAGCTTCGGTGGCATGGTGGCCACCCAGGTGGCAGCGCGGCTCCGGGAATTCCACGGCGTGGAGGTGGATTTCATCCTGCTGGACTCCAGCCCCTACAGCCGGAGCGACGTGCTGGACGAGAGCTGGTTCGACGGCGTGGTGTTCCTGTACGAGAGCGGCTTCCGGGTCCCGTCCGTGGTCCGCGGCAGCTACGAACTGGGGGAGCGCGTCATCCACAAGGACGAGCGGACCTGGCGGCAGATCCTGGACCAGACCATGGAGCAGCTGTCCCCGATCGCCCCGTCCAGTGTGCTCATCCAGTCCGAGTCGGCCTACATCTACCACTTCGACGGAAACCGGTTTGTGGACAAGCTCGGCGCGACGCGGATGGCGTACATCGGCAACCCGAAAGACCGCACGGTCCGTTACCAGACGGCCAAGGACGCGTGGTCGGCAGCGTTCCAACCCCACATGGTCTCCATGGACCTGCAAACGGACGGGGCCCTGCCGGCGCACGCGAGCCCGGGCTGGAATCCGCTCATCTACCGGCCCATCGTGGAGCGGCTGATGGACGACTTTTTCCCGCTGCCCCGCGGTGGCTCGAAGGTGACGGTCTTCTAGATCTGGTTCTTCAGGTCGGCCACGGAGTCCAGCACCTGGTTGGGCCGGAACGGGTAGGCGGCAATGTCTTCGCGCTGCGTAATGCCGCTGAGGACCAGGACCGTGTGCAGGCCTGCCTCCATGCCGGCGATGATGTCGGTGTCCATCCGGTCCCCGATCATTGCCGTGGTCTCCGAGTGCGCATCGATCTGGTTCATGGCGGACCGGAACATCATGGGATTCGGCTTGCCCACAATGTACGGTTCCCGGCCTGTGGCCTTCGTGATGAGCGCGGCGATGGCGCCCGTCGCGGGCATCGGGCCGTCCTTGGACGGGCCGGTGGCGTCCGGGTTGGTGGCAATAAAGCGGGCCCCGGCCAGGATCAGGCGGATGGCCATGGTGATGGCCTCAAAGGAGTACGTACGGGTTTCGCCGAGCACCACATAGTCCGGGTCCTGGTCGGTGAGGATAAAGCCTGCCTCGTGCAGCGCCGTCGTCAGCCCTGCCTCGCCGATGGTGTAGGCGCGGTTCCCGGAGCCGGAACCCCGCACCTGGTCCTTGAGGAAGGTGGCGGTGGCCAGCGCGGACGTCCAGATGTTCTCCTCGGGGATCTCCAGCCCGGAGGCCCGCAGCCTGGCAGCCAGGTCGCGGGGCGTGAAGATCGAGTTGTTCGTCAGCACCAGGAACCGCTTGGACGTGTCCACCCAGCGCTGGATCAGTTCGGCGGCCCCTGGGACGGCATGGTTTTCGTGGACGAGCACGCCGTCCATGTCTGTCAGCCAGCATTCGATCTCCTGGCCGCTGCGGTAAACCGCCGGTGAACCCTGTACCTGGTCTGCTTCTGCCACGTTTACCTCCGCCGGTGATGAATGCTCCAGTGGTCCAGTCTAGTGTTGAGGGGTGAAACAAACGCCCGGAAACCCAGTCGAACTTCATCCGATTCCAGCGGAGGAGCCAGCGCCCCAGGAGGCGCCGGAGCCAAAGGCGGAGGTCGGCGTCGGGCCCTGGGAGGGATCGTGGCCGGAAGGTGACCACTGGGATCCGGAATTGCTCGCCGACGGCGACCGCCGCAATGTGGTGGACCAGTACCGCTACTGGAAGCATGACGCGATCGTGGCGGACCTCGATTCGAAGCGGCACAACTTCCACATCGCCATCGAAAACTGGCAGCACGACCTCAACATCGGCACCGTGGTGCGCACCGCCAACGCGTTCCTCGCCAAGGAAGTCCACATCATCGGACGACGCCGGTGGAACAGGCGCGGGGCGATGGTCACCGACCGTTACCAGCACGTCCGCCACCACCCGACCGTTGAGGACTTTGTGGTGTGGGCGCAGGGGGAGGGGCTCGCGATCATCGGGATCGACATCTTCCCGGATTCCGTGCCCCTGGAGACGTATGAGCTGCCCAAGGACTGCGTCCTGGTGTTCGGCCAGGAAGGGCCCGGGCTGACGCCGGAGGTCCACGAGGCGGCCCTTGCCACCCTGTCCATCGAGCAGTTCGGCTCCACGCGCTCCATCAACGCCGCCTCCGCCGCCGCGATCGCCATGCACGCCTGGATCCGCCGGCACGTCTTTAGCCAGCCCGTCTGACCCCGCGCAACTTCTGAACCCCGCCGAGATGGCATTTCACGGCAGTCCCGGGCTCCGGCATTGCCGTGAAATGCCATCTCGATGCAGGCGCGGCTGGCCCCGGCGTTGAATCCGAGATGAAACTATCGGTAATCTTCGTGAATCCCTAGGTCTATAAGTTACCCGCCAGTAGCATCTGGCTTGGATCACACTCACTGGCGAGTGTGGCACTGACTGGAGGTTCAATGAAGCATCCTTCTGTACGCGTCTGTTCGGCCATTATGTTGGCCGCGGTTCTCACCTTCGGTTGTGGCGCGGTGGCCTACGCCGAGCCGGCACCTGCCCTTACACCGGCGACGACGGCCAACCCGCTCGACTTCTACTTCACCCCCGCCTCACTTCCGGCCAACAACGGCGACCTGGTCCGGACGGAGCCGTCTGTCTTCCATGTCGATCCGCTCAAGATCATCCGGGCCCAGGCCTCCGTGCAGCGCATCATGTACCGCTCCGTGAACAGTTCCGGGGCGCCCGTCGCCGTGACCGGCACAGTGCTGGTGCCGTACGCGGCCTGGACCGGGTCGGGCCCGCGCCCGCTGGTCAGCTACGCCGCCGGAACCCAGGGGCAGGGGGACCAGTGCGCGCCGTCCCGGGCCATGGCCACCGGCGAGGAATACGAAGGAATCTTCATCGCCGGGCTGCTGGCGAGGGGCTACTCGCGGGCGGTGACCGACTATGAGGGCCTCGGCACGGCCGGCAGCCACACCTACATGGCGCGCGAATCGCAGGCGCATGCCGTTCTCGACGCCGCCCGTGCGGCCCAGCGGCTGGGGAACCCGCAGATCATGCCCGGCGGCCCCGTAGCCCTGGCTGGCTACTCGCAGGGCGGCGGCGCCTCGGCAGCCGCCGTCGAGCTTGCACCCCAATACGCTCCGGAACTGAACCTCAAGGGTGCGTACGCGGGGGCGGTTCCGGCGGACCTTCCCGCCGTCGGACGAAACCTCGACGGCGGCCTGTATACCGGCTTCCTGCTCTATGCGGTGACGGGCATGGGCGCCGCCGGCGGACTGGACCTGAGCCCCCACCTCAACGCCGCAGGGCGGGCGAAGCTGGCGGCGACAGACAACGACTGCACTTTGCAGTCGATCGCCTCAAGCGGCTTCCTGAACACTGCGCAGCTCACGGTTTCGGGGCAGAAGCTGAGCTCGCTGCTGGAGCTCCCCGAGCTAAAAACCGTCATTGCCGCACAGAAGATCGGCAACGGCCGGGCGCCGCAGGTCCCCGTACTGCTCTCGCACAGCGTCCTCGATGACGTCATCCCCTACGACCAAGGCAGGCAGCTGGCCAAGCGCTGGTGCGCCGCCGGATCGTCGGTGTATTTCGATGTCACGGCCGGGGCCACCCACATCGGCGGCTACGCGGCCGCCATCCCGCAGGCGTTCATCTTCCTGGAGCGCCGCTTCTCAAACCGGTCCGCAGTGAGCAACTGCTGGCTGTACGGCTAAACCCCCTGCACGAGATGGCATTTCGCGGCAGTCCCGGGCGCCGACACTGCCGTGAAATGCCATCTCGGTGCGGCATGTGAGCGTAAGTGTTACCGGCCCGCGTGACCCGAAACACTGCCCCTGTACAGAAATGGCTAGGATGGTGGCTAGCCGTAAGAGGTCTACTCTCCAGGGTCACAACCCATAGACGAAAACTCAGCATAGGAGTCACCATGCCCATTGCAACCCCAGAGATCTACTCCGAGATGATCGACCGTGCCAAGGCCGGAGGCTATGCATTCCCGGCCGTCAACGTCACCTCCTCGCAGACGCTGAACGCCGCACTGCGCGGCTTCGCCGAGGCTGAGTCCGACGGCATCGTCCAGGTGTCCACCGGCGGAGCCGCCTACTGGTCCGGCGCGGCCACCAAGGACATGGTGGCCGGTTCGCTCGGCTTCGCCGCGTTCGCCCGGGAAGTTGCCAAGAACTACGGCGTCAACATTGCCCTCCACACCGACCACTGCCCCAAGGACAAGCTGGACGGCTTTGTCCTGCCGCTGCTCGCAGCTTCGGAGGCCGAGGTCAAGGCCGGCCGCAACCCGATCTTCAACTCGCACATGTGGGACGGTTCGCACGAGCCGCTCAACGAGAACCTCAGCACCGCGCGCGAACTGCTGGAACGCACCGCCGCCGCGAAGATGATCCTCGAAGTTGAAATCGGCATCGTGGGCGGCGAGGAAGACGGCGTGGAAAACGCCATCAACGACAAGTTGTACACCACGGTGGAGGACGCTCTGGCCACCATTGAAGCCCTCGGCGCCGGCGAGAACGGCCGCTACATCACGGCCCTGACCTTCGGCAACGTGCACGGTGTGTACAAGCCCGGTGGTGTGAAGCTGCGCCCGGAGATCCTCAAGGACATCCAGGCCCAAGTGGGAGCCAAACTTGGCAAGAACAGCCCTTTCGACCTCGTGTTCCACGGCGGCTCCGGTTCCTCCGACCAGGAGATCGCCGACGCCGTCTCCTATGGTGTGATCAAGATGAACATCGACACCGACACCCAGTACGCGTACACGCGTCCCGTGGTGGACCACATGTTCAAGAACTACGACGGCGTGCTTAAGGTTGACGGCGAAGTGGGCAACAAGAAACTCTACGATCCGCGCGTCTGGGGTGCCTCCGCCGAGGCGGGCCTGTCCGCCCGCGTCGTCGAGGCAACCAAGCAGCTGGGTTCCGCTGGAAAGACCTTCTAGGAATGTCCGACGAGTTCCGCAAGAACCTCATGGGCCCGGAGCCAACGCTCCTGCCTGCCGAGACCGACGTCTACGCGCAGCTGGACGCCGGCGCCGAAGCCCTGGACCTGGTTGAAAAGCACCCCACATCGTCGCTGTTGTGGGCTGTCCTGGCGGAGGAGGCGTGGGCCGAGGGCCGCACCATCGATTCCTACGCCTACTCGCGCGTTGGCTACCACCGCGGGCTGGACTCTCTGCGCCGCAACGGCTGGCGCGGCGTGGGTCCCATCCCGTGGGAGCACGAACCCAACCGCGGCTTCCTGCGCGCGCTCTACTCGCTGGGCCGCGCGTCCGCGGCCATCGGCGAGGCCGAGGAACCGGAACGCATCGAGAAGTTCCTTAACGACTCGGACCCGGCAGCCAAGGCAGCCATCGAGGGCAAGTAGTTTGAAGAGCAACGCGGGGTCACTTCCTGCCCAATAAACCACGTCTTTGGGCAGAAAGTGACCCCGCATTGCTTGTTAACGAACGACGGCGGGCGGTCACCGTTTCAGAAAGGTGACCGCCCGCCGTCGTTCGGTGGTTGAGCGTTCCGTTGGCTAGACCTTCGCGAGCCCTGTGCGGGCCATGGCGTCGGTGTAGACGACGCGCATTTCCTCAAGGTACTGTTCCTGCCGTGCGGGCGTCCCGGCGAAGGCGCGGCCGCTGAGGGAGCGGACCTTGTAGGTCTTCAGCCCGCGGCGCCAGAGCAGCGGAACTTCGGTCTTCAACAGCAGGTTGGCCAGGCGGTTGGCTTCGGTGCCGTGGGCCACGATCACCGAGGCGCGGGGGACCACGGCGAGGAACTTCAGGAGCGGCTTGAGGCCGGCGGAAATCTGGTCCGGCGTGAACTTGCCGTTGACCTCGCCGGGGGTGTGCCACGGGTGTACGTTCCACGGCATCACGAACTCGGGGCGGAGGCCCAGCTTCCACTGGATGCCGAGCATGCGGGTGGCGGCGTCTTCGTCGCCGGCGGTGATGAAGCCGGACGGGTCAGCCTCGCCGATGTTGGAGTAGAGGCTGATGATGCGGCACTCGTCCACGTCGTGCATGGGGTCGACGTACGGGACTTCGGTGTGGGGCTTGACGCTCTGCAGGGAATCGCACAGCTCGTTGACGGCGGCAACGTTGGGCTCGTAGCGGCGGCTCAGGAGCTGTTCACGGAGGGATTCGGGGGCCAGGGCTGTCATATAGTGCAATGTCTCCTGCGGGGCTCGGCGATGCTGCCAATCCGGAAAATGGGCGCGTGATGGGCGCGCCCGTCCGGCGTGGTTTGAAATGTGGTGTGGACCGATTCCTGGTCGATCTCTATCAGTTTAGCAAGCCCCGCGAAATGCGGGGCCCGGCCCTAACCTCCCGTGATGGAAGGCACAGGGCGATCAGTCTTTGTCAAGTTAATTGACAGCTTTCGTTTAGCTTGATTGGCTTCTGTGACAGCCCGTAATAAGGACGTTGCGGCTGGTCGCACCCTCCATGCAGTCGAGAGAGGTAACGTACCGTGAACAAAACCCTGGCAACTTTAAGGACCGCGGCCGTATCCGGAGCCCTGGTTCTGACGGCACTCGCCGCGCCGGCACCGTTGGCCCAAGCCGTGGGCGAAGGCCCCAACTATGACGGCAACGGCCAGATCACCACCTCGAAACTGGCAACCTATGACGAGTTGGTCTCCTTCCTGAAGGATCAGGACACCCGCCAGCCAGCCATGGATCTGGAAGTGATCGGCCAGACTGTCAAGGGCCGGGACATCCACCTGGTGAAGTACATTTCGGACCCGGCCAAGCCCACCATCCTGTACCTGACCCAGCAGCACGGAAATGAGCAGTTGACCACCGAGGGTGCCATGGCATTCGTGAAACACCTGGGAACCGGGAAATCGGGGGACATCCTGGACGGAGTGAACATCCTCATCGTTCCCATGCTCAACGCCGACGGCGCGATGGGAGATGTGAACTTCCCGCTGGATGATTACCTGGCCAAGGGCGACCGCCACATGACGCGGTACAACGCCGAGGAGGTGGACCTGAACCGCGACCACGTCGCCAAAATCCAGCCCGAAACCCAGGCCCTTCACACCAACGTCATGCGGAAGTACAACATTGACTACATGATCGACCTGCACCACCAGGGCACCCGGAGCGAACGCGACGGAAAGCTGGTCTCCGGGTCCATCCTGTACCCCACCACGCCCAATGCCGATCCGGCTGTTGTGGAAATGTCCAAGCAGTTGGGCGCCGTGGTCTTCAACAACGTCGATTCCACCGGTTGGGGCCACTTGGGCAAGTATGTGGGCGGCAGCGCCGAGACCATCAGCCGCAACGGCATCGCAGTGGAGTACGGGATTGCTACCCTGCTCTTCGAAATGCGTGGCATGTCTGATCACTATCTGGACGGCTACGCCCTCGGGCTCCGCAGCAACGGTTACCTGATCCAGCAGACAGTGACCACGCTGACGGCCACTGCGGCGGCCATCGCTGACTGTTCGATTGCCGACGCCGATACGTCCTTCTGGGACAGCCTGGACACCCAGACGTCCCGTCCCGGCGAGGAAGCTGACGACGAGTAGTAGACGGCGGGAAGTCTGCCCGTGGTCCTTTGCCGCGCGTGAAGGGCCACGGGCACCCTATTGAGTGGACAAAGTCCGTGATCGGCTAAACTTGGGTGGTAAGAGCCCCGGACTCTTGCGTGGTTGGCCGCCGTAGCGGTCCGGCCAGGCTATGGCCTTCGGGGCATTCTCATGAACGGCGCTACGCAGGCCTGCCATTTCGGTGGACGGACCTGTGCGGCCCGAACGAATGGGGGAGGATCCCATGCCAGCAATCGTGATCGTAGGAGCCCAGTGGGGCGACGAAGGAAAAGGCAAGGCCACCGATCTTCTGGGCGGCCGCGTTGACTACGTCGTAAAGCCCAACGGCGGCAACAATGCCGGGCACACCGTCGTCGTAGGCGGTGAGAAGTATGAGCTCAAACTCCTTCCGGCCGGCATTTTGAGCCCCAACGCGATTCCGATCATCGGCAACGGCTGTGTGGTGAACCTCGAGGCCCTGTTCCAGGAGATCGAAGGCCTGCAGGCCCGTGGCGCGGACACGTCCAAGCTGCGCATCTCCGCCAACGCGCACCTCGTGGCGCCCTACCACCAGGTCCTGGACAAGGTCACCGAGCGTTTCCTCGGCAGCCGCGCCATCGGCACCACCGGCCGCGGCATCGGCCCCGCCTACATGGACAAGGTGGCCCGCCTGGGCATCCGCGTCCAAGACGTCTTCGACGAGTCCATCCTCCGCCAGAAGGTGGAAGGATCCCTGCGCCAGAAGAACGAACTCCTGGTCAAGGTCTACAACCGCCGCGACATTGTGGTGGACGAGATCGTGGACTACTTCCTGGCTTTCGCCGAGCGCCTGCGCCCGCTGGTCATCGACAGCACACTGGTCCTCAACAACGCCCTGGACGAGGGCAAGGTTGTGCTTATGGAAGGCGGCCAGGCCACCTTCCTGGACGTGGACCACGGCACCTACCCGTTCGTGACCTCCTCCAACCCGACCGCCGGCGGCGCGTCCGTTGGCTCGGGCATCGGCCCCACCCGGATCTCCCGCTCCATCGGCATCATCAAGGCCTACACCACCCGTGTTGGCGCCGGACCGTTCCCCACCGAACTGTTCGACGAGATGGGCATGTACCTGCAGAAGACCGGTGGCGAGTTCGGCGTAAACACCGGCCGCCCGCGCCGCTGCGGCTGGTACGACGCCGTCCTGGCCCGCCACGCTTCCCGCGTGAACGGCTTCACGGACTACTTCGTCACCAAGCTGGACGTCCTCACCGGCATCGAGCAGATCCCGGTCTGCGTTGCCTATGACGTTGACGGTGTCCGGCACGACGAAATGCCCATGACGCAGACCGAGTTCCACCACGCAGTGCCCATCTTCGAGTACTTCGACGGCTGGACCGAGGACATCACCGGTGCCCGCACCCTGGAGGATCTCCCCGAGAACGCCCGCAACTACGTGCTGGCCCTCGAAAAGCTCTCCGGCACGCGCTTCTCCGCGATCGGCGTCGGCCCGGACCGTGACCAGACCATCGTGGTCCACGATCTGATCAACGACTGACAGCCTGTAAAGCACGACGACGGCGGGTCACCTGAAAGGGTGGCCCGCCTTTGTCGTCACTTGGGGGAATTTACACAGGCTTAACGCAGCCGGTCTTGTGAGGCTGTAGACGGGCCGGACAGACTCTTAAGCACACCCTGAACTGATCAGTTGATCATTCGACCAGACCCGCAGGTGCCGGACGCAGAGATGCTTCCGGGACCGCCCGTGGCGACGATGCCGCCCGGACGGGACCCCAGACCGGAAGGATTTATCATGGCCGGGAAGTTTGAAGTTTTCTTGGATTCGGATTCACATTTCAGGTTCCGCCTCACGGCGCCGGATGGCACGGTGATGGCTGTGTCCGGGGCTTTTGAGGACAAAGCCGCAGTGGTTGCCGGTATCGCCGCCGTCCGCGAATGCGCCGGGACAGGGCTGGTCACCGATCTCTGCCCCGCCGCCAAAGTTTCGCGGACCGCCCCCGCCCCCACGTCCGTGGTGGTCCCCGCCCAACTCCAGCCGAACTGCGGGGACCAACGCGTCCCCGCCACCAGGGCGCACACTTTTGTTATGGCCAAGGCACCGCGCCTGGGGGTGGCCGCCCCGCGCTGGATTTGAGGCGCGCTGGGCCTGAGCTGGGCTGGGCCCGAACGCGCTGGACGTAGCCAGCCCTGCCCGACGTTACGCTCCCGGAAGGTTTTTTGTCCGACGGCGTAACCCCTGCGGTGCGAAGAGCGATTACCCCTATGAAGCGCCGGCCTGGAACTTGTCCCCCATCATGTTCCAGGCCGGCTCTTTTGTTACTGGAAGGTAAGGTTGGCTGGCGAGGGCATTCCGCGTGCGACGTGCGGGCCCCAAGCTGAGCAAGCCCAGTCCCCTCCACCGAAGGCCCTGTGTCCGTGACCGATGCACTGACAGACGACGTTCTGCGTGCGCGCGCCCGCGATCCGGAGCTCTTCAGTATCGTGTACCGAACGTACGCGCCACAGGTCCTGGGCTACCTCACAGCCCGCGGGGTAGAAGATCCGGAGGCGGTTATGCAGGAAGTCTTCATCGCCGTCCTGCCACGGCTGCAGAAGGTTACCGGCGGCGTGGCCGGGCTGCGCACGTTTGTCTTCTCCGTGGCGCACGCCAGGATGGTGGACGATCACCGGAGACAGCAGCGCACCCCCAGTAAACTCCCGTTCGAACCCGACCTCGACGGACGCGAGGAGTCCTCGGCCGAGACTGAAGTGCTGCACCGGATCTCGCCGCAGGAAGTGGCCGATCTCCTCAAAGAATTGCCGGATGAACAGCGGGAAGTGCTGTCGTTACGCCTCGTCGCGGGCCTCACGGTGGACCAGGTGGCCGCTGTGATGGGCAAGAGTGCCGGCGCCGTCAAACAGCTCCAGCGCCGTGCATTGATCCGGCTGCGCGAGCAGTCCGCAGTGAAGGAGTACGTGGCGCCATGACCTCCAATGCCAGCTCCCTGATCGGTACTGTGGACGAAATGCTCCTTGACGCCGGTGGAACCGATTCCGCCGGGCTTCGAAAAACCCTGCTCGCGCTGGGCTCCCTCGCCTCCCTGCCGGTCCCCGAACCCGGCCCCGAACTGGCCGCACTCTTGTCTGGCCAGACCCACCAGCTCGCCCGGCACCGGCTCCTCCGGAAGCACCGGACCACTGTTGTGGGCCTTGCCGTCATCGCGGGGATGGGGCTGGGCGTCACCGGGGTGGCCGCCACCGGCACATCTCCGGACGCGCAGGCCAGCAGTTCCATCCAGAAGTTGTTGCAGGACTGGGCTCCCGGCTGGTCCATCGCAGGGACTCCCGCCGCCAGCGGGACCGCCGCAAATCGGACAGAGGCGCAGTTGCCCGCGGAGCCGGCAACCCGCGACGACGCAGCGCCGGCACAGCCGGAAAATGTTGAACGGGAAACTGCCCCGCCGGCGAACGGTCCGGAAAACGCAGGCCAGAACCGGGGCGCGGAGCCGGCCGGCCGCGGAAACGGTACGCCGTCCGGCAAGTCAAGGACGGACGACGGCGGCGTGCCGGGGAACGCTGCGAGCGTCACCCGTGACGCCGCTGCCGAACTCGACAAGGCCGGAAAGCTGGTTGCCGGTACCCTGGCCGAAGCCGGAACAGCGGCAGAGTCCCCGACGTCGGCCATGGTACCCCCGACACTGACAGAAAAAACCGGGGCCGGCAAGGCCGGACCCGGTTCAATCTGGCTGAAGAAGTTCAGCCGTTAATCAGGTTTGCTTCAGGGAACGCCTGTCCGCCAGGAAGAGCATCTCCGTCAGGAAAGCAGCTGCCGCTTGGAGGAGATCACGCCGGTGTCGAAGCCGGCCAGGTGCAGCCCGCCGTGGAACCGGGCATGCTCGATCTTCACGCAGCGGTCCATCACCACGTTGAGCCCGGCGGCTTCCGCGTCCGTGGCCACGTCCTCATGCCAGGAGCCGAGCTGCAGCCAGAGGGTTTTGGCGCCCGCCGCGACGGCTTCGTCCAGGACGCCCGGGAGGTCACCGTGCTTGCGGAACACATCCACGATGTCCGGGCTTTCGGGAAGATCGGCCAGTGAGGCGTACGTCGGTTCACCAAGGATCTCCTTGACCACGGGGTTCACGAAGTACACCTTGTACCGCGTGGACGATTGCAGGTAGGTTGCCACAAAATAGCTCGCCCGGGACGGCTTGTCCGAGGCGCCCACGATCGCAATCGAGGTGGCTGCGCGCAGCAGGTTCAGGCGCTCCGGAGCGGAAGGTCCGGTCCAGGTACGTTCGCCGGTTCTCATACGTTCGCTCCAACCGTGCAGGAATCCGCTTCGGCGGTTGAGCTCGCCTCGGTGGTTGAGCCCGTCGAAACCGAGGCCGCGTCCAGTGCCTGGTCCAGGTCCCACAGGATGTCGTCGATGTCCTCCAGGCCCACGGAAATGCGGACCAGGTCCTCGGGAACGCCCGCCGATTCCAGTTGGACCGGGCTCAGCTGCTGGTGCGTGGTGGAACCCGGGTGGATCACCAGGGTGCGGGAATCGCCTACATTGGCCAGGTGTGAGGCCAGCTGTAGGGATTCGATGAACTTCTGCCCGGCCGTGCGGCCGCCCTTCACGCCGAAGGAGAAGACAGAGCCGGGGCCCAGGGGCAGGTACTTCTTCGCGCGCTCAAAATGCGGGTGCGAGGGAAGCCCGGAGAAGTTGACGTAGGCCACGCGGGGATCGGCCTCGAGCCATTCGGCCACTGCCTGGGCGTTCTTGAGGTGCTCATCCAGGCGCTGCGGCAGGGTTTCCACGCCCTGCAGCAGCTGGAACGCCGAGAGCGGGGAAAGTGCCGGGCCGATGTCGCGGAGCTGTTCGCAGCGCAGCTTGGTGAGGAAGCCGTATTCGCCGAAGTTGCCCCACCAGGAGACATTTCCGTAGGACGCCACCGGCTCGGTCATGGTGGGGAACTTGCCGTTGCCCCAATCAAACCGGCCGCTCTCCACGATCACGCCGCCCAGCGTGGTGCCGTGCCCGCCGAGGAACTTCGTGGCGGAGTGGATCACGATGTCGGCACCGTGTTCGATCGGGCGCACCAGGTACGGCGTGCTCAAGGTGGCGTCGACCACGAGGGGGACGCCGGCGTCGTGCGCTACCTTCGCGAGGGCCGCCAGGTCCTGGACTTCCGACGACGGGTTGGCCACCACCTCGACGAAGATCGCCTTCGTGTTCTCCTGGACCGCCGCGGCATAGTCCGCGGGGTCGGTGCCGGGAACGAAGGTGGTGTCCACGCCGAAGCGGCGGAGGGTCACGTCCAGCTGGGTGACGGTGCCGCCGTACAGCTGGGATGCCGCCACGATGTGGTCGCCTGACTGCGTCAGCGCGGCGAAGGTGATGAACTCCGCGGCCATGCCCGACGACGTTGCCACCGCTCCGATGCCGCCCTCAAGCGAGGCGATGCGCTCTTCGAACGCTGCCACGGTGGGGTTGCCGATGCGGGAGTAGATATTGCCGTACTTCTGCAGGGCGAAGAGGTTGGCGGCGTCCTGGGTGTCCTTGAACACGAAGGACGTGGTCTGGTAGATGGGCACCGCACGGGCGCCGTGCTCGGCGTCGGGAGTGCCGCCGGCGTGCAGCGCGCGGGTGCGGAAACCGAACTTGCGGTCAGCCATCAGACAGCCACCGACTCGGCTACAGGTGTGTTGGAGAGATCGAGCTCGGTGCCGTGTTTGCGGGCCAGGTCGGCTTCGAGTTCGCGGACGATCGGCAGGATGTCCTGGCCGAAGGCGGCGACTTCCTCCTGGAAGTGCAGGTAGCCGGTGAGGAAGAGGTTCACGCCGATCTTCTTGTAAGCCACGATCCGTTCGGCGATCTGCTCCGGGGTGCCGATCAGCTGGGTCTTGAAGCCGTCGTTGTACTGGACCAGGTCCTCGAAGCTGGAGTCGGCCCACATGCCCTTGCCGTCCTTGGTGGACGCGCCGGCTTCCTGCACGGCGTCGCGGAAGCCCTGGACTGCCGGCTTGTGTGCCTTCTCAACGATTTCGCGCAGCGTATCGCGGGCTTCCTTCTCGGAATCACGGGCGATCACAAAGCCGTTGAGGCCGAACCGGGGAGCGGCCAGGGCGCCGTCGGTGCCGCGCTTCGTCTCACCTGAAGCGGCCACCACGCCGGCGATGTTCTCCTTGAAGCCTTCCAGGTCCTTGCCGTTGGAGAAGTACCAGTCAGCCACGCGGCCCGCGGTGGCCTGGGCCGCCGTCGAGTTGCCGCCGAAGAAGACCTCGGGGTGGGCGCGGCCGGGAACGTCGACGGGGGCCGGATTCAGGGTGAAGTCCGTGATGTTGTAGTACTTGCCGGCCTGGCTGTACTCCTGCTCGGTCCACAGTCCGCGCAGCACCTTGATGAATTCCTCGGTGCGGACGTAGCGTTCGTCGTGCTCCAGCCAGTCGAGGCCGAAGTTGGTGAATTCGTTCTTGAGCCAGCCGGAGACGATGTTGACGGCGGCGCGGCCGTTGGAGATGTGGTCCGCGGTGATGATGTATTTGGCCAGCACACCGGGGTGCCACATGCCCGGGTGGACGGCGGCGATGACCTTGAGGCGCTCTGTGGCGGCGAGCAGGGCCAGGGAGAAGGACGTGGCCTCGTGCTGCTTGTCGGCTCCGTAGGAGGCGGCGTATCGGGTCTGCGTCAGGGCGTATTCGAAACCGGAGTTCTCGGCGATCTGCGCGAGCTTCTTGTTGTAGTCAAAGTCCCAGCCGGTGCGCTGTTCGATGGTGGAGACCACCAGGCCGCCGGAAACGTTCGGCACCCAGTACGCAAACTTGAGCGGCTCTGAAAGGCGGGCAACGTTGCTGATGTCTGTCATGAGTTTTCCTTTACTAGGGCCCGCTCGCGCAGGACGTCCTGGATTCCGGCGATCGCCGGTTCGTTTTGGAGGGAGGTGGTGTCGCCCAGGGCGGTCCCCTCGAATAGTTGGGTGAGCAGCCGGCGCATGATCTTGCCGCTGCGCGTCTTCGGTACGTCAGGAACGACGACGACGTCGCGCGGCTTCGCGATCGGGCCGGTCGCCTTCGCAACGTGGTTGCGGAGCTCCTCGGTGGTTGAGCTTGTCGAAACCCCGCGCTTTAGTACGACGAAGGCGACAATCGCGTGCCCGGTCTTGGGATCGGCCACCGGACAGACGCCGGCCTCCACCACGTCCGGGTGGGACACCAGCGCCGACTCGATCTCGATGGTGGACAGCAGGTGGCCGGAGACGTTCAGCGTGTCGTCCACGCGGCCCAGGATCCAGATGTCGCCGTCGGCGTCGTACTTCGCGCCGTCGCCGGCGAGGAACCAGCCCTGCTCCACATACTGGCTCCAGTAGGAGTCGTAGTAGCGGCGGGGGTTGCCCCAGACGGTGCGCGCAATGGCGGGCCCGGGCGTGTCAACCACAATGAAACCCTGGACGCCTGGCGGCACCGTATTGCCGGCGTCGTCCACGATCCTGGTACTGACGCCCGGCAGCGGGCGGGCCGCGCAGCCGGGCTTGAACTCGGTATCCGTGGGGGCGGGGGAGAGGATGGTGGCGCCGGTTTCGGACTGCCACCACGTGTCCACCACGGGTGCGGTGCCGGCGCCGACATTCTGGCGCAGCCAGCGCCAGGCCTCGGGATTCACGGCTTCGCCCACGGTCCCGAGCATCCGGATGGAGGAGAGGTCGTAGCTGTCCGGCACGCCGTCCGGGAACCAGCCCATGAGGGAGCGGACCAGGGTGGGCGCGGTGTAGTACTGCGTGACGCCGTAGCGTTCGATGATTTCGAAGTGGCGGCCCGGGTGCGGGGTGTTGGGGGTGCCCTCGAAGATCACCTGGGTGGCGCCGTTGGAGAGCGGGCCGTAGATCTCGTAGGTGTGCGCCGTTACCCAGGCGAGGTCCGCGGTGCACCAGTGCACATCCTGGTCGCGGAGTGCGGGGTCCGGGTTGCTGAAGAGGTGTTCGAAGCTCCAGGACGCCTGGGTCAGGTAGCCGCCGGAGGTGTGGACCAGGCCCTTGGGCTTGCCGGTGGTCCCGGAGGTGTACATGATGAACAGCGGCGTTTCGGCGTCGAACGCCTCCGGTTCGTGGACTTCCGCGGCGCTCCCGACGGCGTCATGCCACCACACGTCGCGGCCTTCAATCATGGGGACGGCGGCCAGGTCCTCCGGCGCCGTGGTGCGGTTGATGACCAGCACGTGTTCGATGGCGTTGTCCCCGGCGACGGCGGCATCCGCGTTGTCCTTGACGGGCACGGCGACACCGCGGCGGAACTGGCCGTCCGTGGTCACCAGGAGCTTGGCGCCCGTGTCCTCGACGCGGAACTTCAGGGCTTCGGCGGAGAAGCCGCCGAAAACGAGCGAGTGGATGGCGCCGATGCGGGCCACGGCGAGGGTGATGATGACGGTCTCGGGGATCACCGGCAGGTAGATGACCACGCGGTCACCCTTGGTGATGCCCAGGGCCAGCAGGGCGTTGGCGGCCTTGGAGACTTCGCGCTGCAGTTCCGCGTACGTGATGGCTCGGCGGTCCCCGGGCTCCCCTTCGAAGTGGAGGGCCACCTTGTCGCCGCGGCCATTGGCTACGTGGCGGTCCACGCAGTTGTAGGCGACGTTGAGCTTGCCGCCCTCAAACCAGGTGATCTCCGGGCCTTTGCCGGCTGCGGGGTCGGCCGGGACGCGGCGGTGGGCCGTGTGCCACGGCTTGCCTGTGATTCCTTCGGGCTGCGCCCAGTCCAGGCGGAGGGCCTGCTGTTCCCAAAATGCCACATTGTCCGGCTGGGCTTCGCCGCGTGTTTCTTCGTGCTCCGCCGTGTGCTGAGTGGTGATGGTGCTGCTGTGGCGCGCCGGCCCTCCCGACGGTGCGCCGTGCACTGCGACGTCGTTGGGCTCGGTCGAGGACCATCCCGATGAGCTGCTGGAAGGGCCGGGCGCGTCACGCAGCCCTGCTTCGACCGCCGTCGCGTTCGAAGTGGATTGGGGAGAGCCCAGTGTGGCGGCCGCTGCTGCGGCGCTGACGGGACTCGGGGTGGATAAAGGCGTGGCAGAGGATACTTCTGATGTCATAGATGTGCTCCATCGATCCTGGCGGTAGCACCCTTCGCTGTGTGCCGAGGATGGTCGCCTCAACGGGTACAGCGTTTGGTCAGGGATGCTGCGGCTTCATCGATCCAGGTCTCTCGGCCGCTCGGGATGGTCACTACCACTACAGCCGAACCGCATGCCTTGCGCCAAATCATGGTCTGTGGGACGTAATATTCGCTCACGCGAGTATTGACGCCAGCTATTCATTCAAATATTCGATCAGGGGCCGCTCAGGGGACGATGTACGCTTGCATCATGGTCCACGTCAACGATCCTGCCGTTATTGAGCGCCTGATGCGAAACAAAGGGCGGTGGGCCATCGTGGGCCTGACCACCAACGAGTGGCGTGCCGCCTACGACACCTCGCTGTTTATCCGCGACCGGCTCGGGATGGACATCATCCCCGTCAACCTTCCCGGCGATGCCGTCCACGGCGAAACCGGGTACCGTACCCTGGGTGAAATTCCCTCCGAAAAGCAACCCCTCGACGTCGTCGACTGCTTTGTGAACTCACAGAAGGTCGGTGCGGTGGTGGACCAGGCAATTGCCGTGGGCGCCAAAGCCGTGTGGCTGCAGCTGGGTGTTATCGACGAAGCGGCAGTGGACCGTGCCAAGGCCGCCGGCCTGGACGTGGTGATGGACGTTTGCCCCGCGCAGCAGGCGTGGAAGTACAACCTCTGATCAGCGCTGCATCAGCTCCGGGTAGTGGCGTTCGGTCACATCGGGATGGGCGCGCATGCGGCCCTTGAGCATGTTCAGGCCAAAGGACGCAAGCATCGGGTTGGACGGATCGTCGGAGATGCCGCGTGCCTGGGCTTTGAGCTCCGGAGGCAGCGGCACCGGATCGATGACAGCGTCCAGCCGCGGCGACCAGAAGAACGGGACTGAGTAGCGGTCCACGCCCGGTGGCGGCGCCTTGACCCGGTGGATCGTGGCGGCAAGGAATCCTTCCGTGGCCACCTCCAGCATTTCGCCCAGGTTCACCACGAGTGCCCCGGGAACAGGCTCAACCGGCGCCCATTCAGTTGTCCCGGGCGGCAGCACTTCGAGGCCGCCCACCTCGTCCTGGAGGAGGAGGGTGACAAAACCGTAGTCAGCGTGGGAGCCCACGCCCTGGTTCCCGGCCGCCTCCACCACACCGCCGACGTAATGCACCAGCTTGCCCATCCACGCGGGTTCGTTGCCGAAGGGCTCGTCGAAGTGGTCCTCCGGCAGTCCCAGGGAAACCGAGATGCCCCGCAGCAGCTCCATGCCCACACTGGACATCAGGTCGGCCCAGGCCATGGCCGCCGGCTTGAGCTCCGGCAACGCCTCATCGGGCCACATGTTGTGCCCTTGGAGAAGCCAGTACGGCTGGTCGGCCGGATAGTTGTGGACGGGCTCGCGCTCGGGGGAGTAGTCGATCTGCTCGCGGGCGTCGGCCCGTCCCTGCGTGACTTCGGTGCCCATCCGGGTGTAGCCGCGGAAGTGCGGGGAAATCCTGTTGTCCAGCTTCATCCGCTCCTCGAGGGGCAGTTCGAAGAAGCGTTTGATGAGGGCCAGCAGCTCGTCGGCCTGGCCGGGGGCGGCGCCGTAACCGGTGATTTGGAAGAAGCCCACGTTGTGGGCGGCGTCCCGCAGCTGGTCAATGAATTCGGGGCTGAAGGAGCCGTACGGCTGGCGTGCGGCGCTCATGTCCAGAACGGGAATGGTGGCCTGATCGGGTGACATCTTCGCAGACTAGCACCGCCGGGAAGGGCTTTGTAGGCTCGGTCCATGGACGCAGCCCAACTCAAGGCAATATGCCTGTCATTTCCCGGTGCCTTCGAGGATTTTCCCTTCGGCCCGGAGACCTCCGTGTTCAAGGTCCGGGCTGCCGTGGCAGGTGGCGCGCGGCATGAAGCCAAGATGTTTGCCGCGTCCGCCATGAACCCCGACGACTGGTCCGTGAGCCTGAAATGTGAACCCGCCCTGGCTGAGCAGCTGCGGGCCGCCCACCCTGAAATCACCGGCGCGTGGCACATGAACAAGACGCACTGGAACGGCGTGCGGCTGGATGGAAACCTGCCTGATGCCATGGTCCGGGACATGGTGGAGGATTCCTACGACCTGGTGGTGGTCTCCCTGAGCCGCAAGCAGCAGGAGCAGCTGGGGTGGGCGCGGCTGTCCGGGTCTTCGGGCGGGCCCCGTTGACGGGGAAGCGCCTGGCTCCCGGCGGCCTCAACTATCCGGGCATCGGCTTCACCGAACACGGCCGGGCGCCGGAAGGTTACCCCTGCCTCGTATCGCGGGAGTACCTGGGCGATGGACCGGCGGTCTACCGACGGGTGGCGCACGGAATCCTTATATGGGAACTGCAGCGTCGGTCTGGACTGCGCGTCCGGACCGAGTCCGACGTCGTGATCTCCGGCGCACGCGTGGTGAGCGGGTTCGGTGTCGGGCCTTTCCGTATCAATGCCCCGTGCGAGGTGGTCTGGGTGCGGCGGCCGGTGCCGGGAGACGGCCCCCAGTCAGCGGGCTTCGGCTACGGCACGCTGCCCGGCCATCCTGAACGCGGCGAGGAAGCCTTCGAAGTTGAGATCGGCGCTGACGGGCTGGTGTTCCTGAAGATCACCGCCTTCAGCAGGCACGCGAACTGGTTCTACCAGGCGGGAGGCCTGCTGGCCCGGGCGGCGCAACGGCACATCACTTCGCGATACGTTGGAGGGGCACGCCAACTCGCCGCAGGTGAAAGCTGATCAGGAGAAGGTACATGCTGGACCAATCGACCCTTGACCGCCTATGGAATTTTGGGGATCCCGAGCTGTCCGAACAGCGCTTCCGGGACGCCCTTACTGACCCGACCTACGACACGTACGAAAAGGCCGAACTCGCCACGCAGCTTGGCCGGGCCATTGGCCTGCAGGGCCGCTACGAGGAGGCGGATGCCTTGCTGGACTCCGTGGACGGCGAGGAAGAACCCACCGTCGGCGTGCGGATCCTGCTGGAACGCGGACGCGTCCTGAACTCCAGCGGCCACGCCGCCATGGCCGTGCCCCTGTTCGAACAGGCAGCCGAGCTCGGCGACCACCTCGGCGAGGAGTTCCTCGCCGTCGACGCGCTGCACGTGCTGGCCCTGGCAGACTCCGCCCACGCTGAACTGTGGACCCGGAGCGCCCTCGAATACGCGTCCACCGCCCACGATCCGCACACACGGCGCTGGATGGTGGCGCTGCACAACAACCTCGGCTGGACTTTCCACGGCGCCGGCCGGTTTACCGAGGCGCTGGTGGAGTTCCAGCTGGCCGAACAGTGGGCGGAACGGGCAGGAACCCCGGCGCAGCAGCAGGCTGCACGTGAGGCCATCCAGGCCTGTGACCTTGCCCTGGCCGCAGGTTGAACAACCCATATACCCCTGCAACTGAAGGAATACCGCATGATCTTCATCGTCGTGAAATTCAAGGTCAAACCCGACTGGTCCGAGCGCTGGCTCGGCCTCGTGGACGCATTTACCCAAGCCACACGCGCGGAGCCCGGCAACCTCTGGTTCGACTGGTCCCGCAGTGTGGATGACCCCAACGAGTTTGTCCTGGTGGAAGCCTTCAAGGACGACGCCGCCGGGGACCACATCAGCAGCACACACTTCAAGCAGGCCATGGCGGACATGCCGCAGGCGCTGGCTGAGACGCCGCACATCATCAGCCGCCAGCTCGACGGCGACGGCTGGGACCGGATGGGCGAACTCACCATCTGACCCCGATCGATACGATTACTGTATGTGGATCGGCTGGATTGAATTCGACATCCTCCTGGGCGACGTCCAGAGCCTGAAGGAGAAACGCTCCGTCATCAGGCCGCTGCTGGCCGAGCTCAAGCGCCGCTTCGACGTGTCCGTCGCGGAGGTGGGGGACCACGACCAGTACCGGCGCTCGCAGGTGGGCGCCGGCCTGGTGGCAGCAGACCGGGCGCACCTGGTGGAGGTGCTCACCGCCGTCGAACGCTTTGTGGCCGCCCGGCCCGAGTTTGAACTGCTCAGCTCAAGGCAGCGGGAGCTCCGCAGCGACGACTGACCCCATCGATTGCTCCGTAGGCGCCCTTTTGAGTGCCCAAAACGGCGCCTACGGAGCAATCGATGAAGGCTGTGGATAACTTCTGCAGCGCACACCGTATTCTGCTCTGATGAATCCATGAAGACCCAGCGCCCGCTGCCCGAGGAACTACAGGACCGCCCGTTCACAGTTGTCGAGGCGGTGCGCGCCGGAGTGTCGCACAAGCGGCTGCGACACCGGACACTGCATCGGCTCGGCAAGGGGATCCGGTCGGAAAGCCCGACGGCGGAGCTCCCCTTGACTGACAGGGTCCGGCCCTTCATCGAGGTCAATGAGCGATGCGCCGCGTCGCACCTCACCGCGGCGGAGATGCTTCTGCTGCCGCGACGTCAGCAGAAGGGGACTCCAGAGATGTTTCATGTCATCAGGCCTGAGGGATCGGCACACCTGAACAGGCCGCACGTCATTGTGCACCGCATGAAGCTTTACAGCGATGAGGTCGCCACAGTTGACGGGATTCCCGTGACCACTCCGGAGCGATCCTGGCTGGACATGGCGGAAATGCTCACGGTGGACGAGCTTGTGGCCATGGGGGACAGCTGTGTTCGCGTGCCGAGGGCGGCGTTTGAGGACAGGGACATGCCGCTGTGCAGTTTGGCTGATCTGCAGCGAATGATCGACAGGCACAAGAAAGCGCGGGCTACGCAGGGCCAAGGAAGCCATCAAACTCATCCGCGTGGGATCTGACTCGCCGCAGGAGACTCTGTTGAGGCTGGCCATTGTGAGGGCGGGGCTGCCGGAACCGGAGTTGAACGTGCCGATCATCGGCGACGACGGTATACGCCATCACGAGCCGGACCTGTCCTACCGCAAGTACCGGATCGGGATCGAGTACGAAGGTGAACAGCACGGTGAGGACGGGCAGATCGTCCGGGACATCACGCGTTCTGAAAAGTACCACACGCTGGGGTGGACTGAAGTCAGGATTTCCAAGCGGCACATGCTCAATGACGCCAAGCCTGCGGTCGCCAAGGTTCGTTCCGCCCTTGTCCAGGCGGGGTGGCGGCCCCGGCCTTAACGAACGATTGCTCCGGAACCGCCGTTATGAGGGTTCAAAAGGGCAGTTACGGAGCAATCGATGGAGGGTACTAGCCGAAGTACTTCGGCAGGGTCGCCTCGTGGGCTTCGCGGAGGGCGGCCAGGGACATGGTGTCCACGCCGTTGATCTCGAGGTTGCCGCTGGCTGCGTCCACCACGCCGATGCGGGTGTGGGCAAAGCCGCGGGCCGTGCACATGTCCTTGAACCGGACCTCTTCCGAGCGGGGCACGCCGACAACCGCGCGGCCCTGGGACTCGGAGAACAGCGCCGTGAACAGGTCCACGCCGTCGCGGTCCAGGACGTCCTGCAGGGCGATCCGGGCACCCACGCCGTAGCGCAGTGCGGATTCCACCAGGGCTGCCGCGAGGCCGCCTTCGGAGAGGTCGTGCGCGGAGTCCACCATGCCGTCGCGGGACGCGTTGATCAGGATTTCACCCAGCTCGCGTTCGGCGGCGAGGTCAACCTTGGGCGGCAGTCCACCGAGGTGACCACGCATGTTGGCCCACTCGGAACCGTCCAGTTCAGCCGCCGTCGTACCCAGCAGGTAGATGGCCTGGCCGTCCTCACGCCAGCCTGACGGCGTTCGGCGGGCAACGTCGTCGAGCTTGCCCAGCACTGCCACCACGGGGGAGGGGTGGATGGGCGTGGTGCCGGTCTGGTTGTACAGCGAGACGTTGCCGCCGGTGACCGGGATGCCCAGCACCATACAGGCATCGGACAGGCCGCGGATGGCCTCCGCGAGCTGCCACATGACGTCCGGGTCCTCGGGGGAGCCGAAGTTCAGGCAGTCGCTGACGGCCATCGGTACGGCGCCGGAGGTGGCCACGTTGCGGTAGGCCTCGGCCAGCGCCAGCTGTGCGCCGTGGTACGGATCGAGGTAGGTGTAGCGGCCGTTGGCGTCGGTGGCCAGGGCAACGCCCAGGCCGGTTTCCTCGTCGACGCGGACCACGCCGGCGTCGTCCGGGAACGCCAGGGCGGTGTTGCCGCCCACGTACCGGTCGTACTGGTTGGTGATCCAGTCCTTGCTGCACATGTTCGGCGAGGCCACGAGCTCGGTGACGGCGGCAGCCAGTTCCGCGGGGGCGGAGGGGCGGCCGGTGTCCTGGACGGAGCCGGTGAAGGAATCGGCCTGGACGGAGTCCTGCCATGAGGGGCGGGCGTACGGGCGGTCATACACGGGGCCGTCGTGGGCCACGGTGCGCGGGTCGACGTCCACGATGACTACGCCGTCCCAGGTGATGATCAGGCGGCCGGTGTCGGTGACCTCGCCGAGCCAGGAGTACTCCACGGCCCACTTGTCCATCACAGCTTCGAACGCGGCGATGTTCTCCGGGGTGACCACGGCCATCATGCGTTCCTGCGACTCGGACATCAGGATTTCGCCCGGGGTCAGCGTGGGGTCGCGCAGCAGGACGGAGGTCAGTTCAACTTCCATGCCGCCGTCGCCGTTGGAGGCGAGCTCGGACGTTGCGCAGGAGATGCCAGCGGCGCCGAGGTCCTGGATGCCCTCAACGAGGGAACCCTTGAAGAGCTCCAGGCAGCACTCGATCAGGACCTTCTCGGCGAAGGGGTCGCCCACCTGGACGGCGGGGCGCTTGGACGGCTTGGTGTCGTCGAAGGACTCGGAGGCCAGCACCGAGGCGCCACCGATGCCGTCGCCGCCGGTGCGTGCACCGAACAGGACCACCTTGTTGCCCTTGCCGGACGCGTTGGCGAGGCGGATGTCCTCGTGGCGCATCACGCCGACAGCCAGCGCGTTAACCAGCGGGTTGCCCTGGTAAACAGAATCGAAGACCATTTCGCCGCCGATGTTCGGCAGGCCCAGCGAGTTACCGTAGCCGCCGATGCCGGCAACGGCACCGTGCATAACGCGGGCGGTGTCCGGGTGGTCGATGGCGCCGAAACGCAGCGGGTCCATCACGGCAACCGGGCGGGCGCCCATGGAGATGATGTCACGGACAATGCCACCGATGCCGGTGGCAGCACCCTGGTAGGGCTCCACGAACGACGGCGAGTTGTGGGACTCGATCTTGAACGTCACGGCCCAGCCGTCGCCCAAGTTGGTGACGCCGGCGTTTTCGCCGATGCCCACCAGCATGTCCTTCTTCATCTCGTCGGTCACCTTTTCGCCGAACTGGCGCAGGTGGTTCTTCGACGACTTGTAGGAGCAGTGCTCGCTCCACATCACGGAGTACATGGCCAGCTCGGCGCCGGTGGGGCGGCGGCCCAGGACCTTCACTACTTCATTGAACTCGTTCTGCTTCAGGCCCAGTTCGGCCCACGGCAGGTCGGTGTCGGGCGTTTTGGCAGCGTTCTCGACAGTGTCGATATTGAACTTCTTGGTCTCGACAGGCTCGACCACCGAATTGATCTCGGTCATTTGTTGCCTCCCACAATCTTGTTCAGTACGGAGGTGAAGAAACCCAGGCCGTCGGTGTCGGACCCGCCGATCCCGTCCAGGGATTCGGGGCCGAAGCCAACTTCCACCGCGTGCTCGGGGTGCGGCATCAGGCCCACCACGTTGCCGGCGGCGTTGGAGATGCCGGCGATGTCGCGGCGCGAGCCGTTGGGGTTGAAGCCCACGTAGCGGAACACCACGCGGCCTTCAGCCTCGAGCGCGTCCAGGACCTTGTCGTCCGCGATGTACTGGCCGTCCTGGTTCTTCAGCGGAACCGTGATTTCCTGGCCGGCCGTGTAGTCGAGGGTCCAGGCGGTGTTGCTGTTTTCCACTCGCAGGACCTGGTCGCGGCACATGAACTTCAGGTGGTCGTTCTTGATCATGGAGCCGGGCAGCAGGTGCGACTCGGTCAGGATCTGGAAGCCGTTGCAGATGCCCAGCACGGGCAGCTTGGCATCGGAGTTGGCGGCGTCGATGATTTTGGACATCAGCGGCGCGAAGCGGGCAATGGCACCGGCGCGGAGGTAGTCGCCGTAGGAGAAACCGCCGGGGATCACGACGGCGTCCACGTCACCCAGGGTGGTGTCCGCGTGCCAGAGCGGCACTGCAGTGCCGCCGGCGAGCCGGACTGCACGGGCGGCGTCGCGGTCGTCAAGGGTGCCTGGGAACGTTACAACGCCGATCCGGGCACCGGCGAGCCGGGGCTCGGCGGCGACGGCGATTGCCTCGCCGATCAAGGGAAGTTCAGTCATCTCAGGCCTCGACGACCTCGACGTTGACGACGTCTTCGATAACGGGGTTGGACAGCAGGGTCTCGGCGGCTTCGCGGGCCTGGGCCAGGATTGCGTCGGTCACCTCGCCCTCAACCGTCAGTTCAAAGCGCTTGCCCTGGCGGACAGAGCTAAAGCTGGTGAAGCCCAGACGGGGGAGTGCACCCACGATGGCCTTCCCCTGCGGGTCCAGAATCTCGGGCTTGGGCATGACGTCAACAACGATCCGGGGCATCCGGCAACTCCTGTGCGTGAGCATTGGGTAAGGGCGCAGCGGAGTCACGCCGTCTTACGCCGTTCCGGGATGCTGGGGACGTTCTTTTTCGAACAGTGTGGACGGGCGCTCCGCGAGCTTGCTAGGCCATTCTACCGGGCCGAGCGCCGCACCCTGTATTCGGTGGGATCGGCCACAGTCATCGCGGCGGGGCGGGCTTTCGGGAGGTGGAGGACGACGGCGGCTATGGCCTCGTGGAGCAAGCGTCACTAGGATTACCGCATGGCTGAAAAATCGAAATCTCTGCTGTTGCCGATGATGGCCGTGGCCGTTTTTGCCGGGTTGGGCCGGATGGTTATGCAGAAGATCAAGGCGGACCGGGCTGCCCGGGAAACGCGCGTGGCCGGCCCCGTGGACGAAAAGACCCGCCAGTGGATCAGTGACGTGGTTCGGACGCCCAGGCAGTAGGCGCCCACTCCTTATCCACGCCTCAAGTCTTTGCCCAAGCCTCAACCGGGCGTCCCTGAGCGGGGGCGCCCGTTTTTGTGCCCGCTGCACGTGCCGGTGCTGGCTCTCCAGCCGTCGCAGCCCGAGACGGTCCCTGTCCTCGCCGTCCAGGACCTCGAGGAACAGGCGGCTCCGTTCGACCTCGGCACGCAGGACAAGTACCGCAACGGCCAGAAGGTGACCCTGGAGGGTCTCGACTACGGCCAGTGGTACTACGTGTACCTGAACAAGAAGAGCTACCGGATCGGCTGGATTTTCCCCACCACCGACAACACGGTGTAGTTCATCCTGCCCTCAGGTGTGCAGAGCGGCCGCGACGGCGTGGTGGTGCTGGACAAGGACGGCAAGCAGGTCTCCTTCGACCGCCTGCAGGTAACGCCCAAGGGTTGAGCCAGGTGATTTCCTAGCACCAAAGAAGACCTCCGCGCGGAGCTGGACATTTCCAAAGTCCGGCCCGCGTCGGGGTCTTTCTTTTGTGCCTTCCCGGCCCCGCCTTGTAGCTGCATGATTGACGTATACACCTGATGTGTCCTATGTCATATTCAGCTCTCAGTCTGTACTGTTTGTAACGGCTGGTCACAGCATTACAAAATCTGTAATGTCGTGTGCCGTTCCCAGCTGCTCCAGACCGGCAACGTGGCCGGCCGTTCGTCGTGAAAGGTGTAGTCGCTCGTGAAATCAACTGGAAAAAGCCCCATTCGGGGCGGGGGACTCCGGAAAGCAGCGGCATTGGCCGTGGGCTTGCCGCTGCTCCTTTCTTCGATGGCGATGAGCCCCGCTACCGCGGCGCCCGCTGAAGCAAACACGGCAGTTGCCTCAAAGAAGATCAACCCCGGCGACTACCCCGCCGGCCGCTACATTGTGGTCCTGGCCGAGAAGCCGGCGGCCACCTACGACGGCGGGACTCCCGGACTCGCAGCGACGAAGCCCCAGAAGGGCAGCAAGCTTGACGCCGACCGGCCGGAAGTCCAGCAGTACCGGGCGCACCTTGAGGGCAGGCAGAACGCTGTGGCCGGGTCCGAAAGCGTCCGGATCAAGCGCCAGTACACGGCTGCCATCAACGGGTTCTCGGCCGATTTGACCGCCGACCAGGCCGCTAAGCTCGCCAAGGACCCGGCCGTCCTCATGGTGGCACCGGACACGGAGAACGCGCCGGATTACTCCACTACAGACTTCCTTGGGCTCAGCGGTGAAAACGGCATCTGGAAGACTGCCTTCGGCGGGCAGGAGAATGCCGGCAAAGGCGTCGTAGTGGGCGTTATTGACTCCGGCTACACACCCTCCAACCCGTTCTTCGCCGGGGACGACGTGCAACCCCTCGCCGGCCAGGCCCAGATGGGCGCCCCGTACCGCACCGCAGACGGCAATATCGCCATGCTCAAGTCCGACGGCGACACCTTCGTTGGTGAGTGCCAGAAGGGGCAGGGGACCGGGGCTGCGTTTGACGGCAGCGCCTGCAACTCCAAAGTACTGAGTGCCCGCTACTTCGCTGACGACTTCATGGCGTACGTGGCGCCGGAGAACCGCGCGCCCGAAGAACTGATTTCGCCTGTGGATGTGGGAAGCCACGGGACGCACACCGCCAGCACTGCCGCGGGCAACGCGAACGTCCGGGCCAACCTTGGTGCAACCGATATGGGCATCACCAGCGGCGTTGCGCCGGCGGCTAAGATCTCCGTCTACAAGGTCTGCTGGGAGGACGACAACCCAGCCACAGGAGGGTGCTACAGCTCCGCCTCCGTGGCCGCGATCAATCAAGCCATCCTGGACGGCGTGGATGTGCTCAACTACTCCATCTCCGGCAGCACCTCAACCACCACGGACCCGGTTTCCCTGGCTTTCCTTTCCGCGGCGTCCGCGGGAATCTTTGTTGCCGCATCCGCCGGAAACTCGGGACCCACGGCAAGCACCGTAAACCACGGCGCTCCGTGGCTGACCACAGTGGCCGCGAGCTCCTTCTCCACGGAGTTGCAGGGAACCGTCGAATTTGAGGACGGCAGCAAGTACCGCGGCGCCAGTCTTATGTCCGCTCCCGTTCCTGCGAGCAACGTTGTGCTGGCGGCAAGTGCCGCAGCCGCCGGCGCAGCAAACCCGGAACTGTGCGCACCCAATGCGCTGGATCCCGCCAAGGTGACAGGGAAGATTGTTGTCTGCGACCGCGGGGTGGTGGACCGCGTAGCCAAGAGCGCCGAGGTGCAGCGCGCCGGCGGCATCGGCATGATTCTGGTCAACGTAACCACCTCCTCCGAGGACCTTGACCGCCACGCAGTCCCGACAGTGCACGTGAACCCGCCAGCCACGCAGCAGATCAAGGACAAGATCATCGCCAACCCCGGCATCAAGGTCTCCCTGGTAAACACGGACACCACCGGCCTTCCGGCCGCGCCTCAGCCTCAGATCGCCGGGTTCTCCTCCCGGGGCCCGCTGCTTGCCGCCGGCTCAGACCTGCTCAAGCCTGACGTGGCGGCGCCGGGTGTGGCAGTGCTGGCAGGCGTTTCGCCCATCGGTTCCGGCGGCGACCAGTTCGGCATGATGTCCGGGACGTCCATGGCCGCGCCGCACGTGGCCGGATTTGGCGCCTTGATCCTGGCCAAGAACCCCACATGGTCTCCGGCCACCGTCAAGTCAGCCATGATGACCACGGCAGCTGATATCAAGAACGCAGACGGCAGCCGGAACGGTGACGTGTTCGCAACCGGCGCTGGCCACGTGGACATTGCGCGGGTCCTGGATCCCGGCCTCGTCTACGACAATTCCGAGGACGACTACCTGAAGTTCATTCAGGGAACGGGCCTGGACATGGGCATCCGGGGTCTCGGAACAACCGCACCGCGGGATATGAATGTTGCCTCGTTCGCGCTGGGGGCACTCACCGGCAAGACAGAGGTCACGCGGACTGTCACCGCGCTGACCCCAGGCGTTTACCGGGCCAAGGCCAGCGTTCCTGGCGTCAAGGTGACGGTCACGCCGTCGATCCTTAGCTTCAATGCTGCCGGCGAGAAGCGCACCTTCAAGGTCAAGTTCGAGAACACCAGCGCTGCCCTGGGGCAGTTTGCCATGGGCAACCTCATCTGGCAGGGTGCCGGCAAGAACGTGGCATCGCCGGTGGCCGTCCGCCCGCAGTCAGTGGTGGCACCGGCAAACCTGGCGTTTACCTCGGAAGGAGGCCAGGGGCAGGGCGACATTCCGGTGGTTTCGGGCACCAACGCGCCTGTGAAGATTACTTTGGACGGACTGTCCAAGGCTGACTCCTCGGCCATCGAACTGGTGCCAGGGCCGCTGGCCCTGGAAACGGACGCGTCCAACTTCGCCAAGGAGGTCACCGTTCCGGCAGGATCGCCGTTGGCAAAGTTCTCCGTCTTTTCCTCGGACGAGGCCGCCGACTTCGACATGGTGGTCTTCAACCCGGCGGGCCAGGCCCTGCTGGCCCAGACGGCCTCTGCCAGTGAATCAATTTCGGTTCCGAACCCGGCTCCGGGCGTGTACACGATTTTTGTGAACCTCTACGCAAGCCCCAATGGGCAGCCCACGAAGGCGTCCGTGGACGCTGCGGTGTTGGGAGCCAACGTGGGAAATGCCACTGTGACCCCCAATCCGCTGCGGCTCGGGAACGGCCAGTCGGGCATTCTGAAGCTCCAGTGGAAGGACCTCGCTGAAGGCTCGTATATCGGCCGAGTGACGTTCGCGGGTTCGAGCGCGCCCACCTTCGTATCTGTGGTTGTCACACCAGGCAGTGCTTTGGTGGTCCCTGCTGATGAAACTGCCGATGACCCTGCCAACGACAAGAAGGACAAGGTCAAAAAGGAAAAGAAGAAGCAGGAGGTCCCGGAGTTCTCCGGAAACCGCAATATGGATCTCTAGCCCTTCAGCAACAGCATGGGAACGCCGCCGGACCGCTTGGTTCCGGCGGCGTTCCCGTTTTGCGGAGGCTGCCGCCGATGGTCAGATTTCGCCGCGGGAACCAGTTGTCCCGCCGAACAGGGGAGCCATGGCGCGCCAGCGGGAGATTTCACAGCCATCGGTTCGCCGGAAAGTCACACTGACGGGACGGCCGTTGATGGAGCCGGTCACAACGGCCACCTGCGGCCCGCCGTATTGCTGCGTGCAGAGTTTCGGGGGGGCCGGTTTGGGAAAGAAGATGTCCTCACCGAAGCGTTCCATCGCTGACAACGCTGCTGCGGAATCGGGCACGGTACAACCGTCAGCAGGGCGGCCATCGCGGACTATCAGCCGGAACTCGTACTCGGGGGAGTCGGGGTCTTCCGTGACCCTGATGGTCAGCTCGAGGTCCTTCATACGGTCCCCGCAGTTCGAAGCGGTGCCAAGGCCTGCGCCAGGCGACCTCGGAGCCCAGTAGCCTCACCGGCGAAGGCGCGCTGATGCTCAACGTAGGCCGCTTTGCCTTCCGCGGTTTCGATCCGAATGGGCGGGTAACCCCACTCCGCGAGGTCGTAGGGGGAGGCCTGCATGTCCATGGCCCGGATCCGCCAGGACAGTTCGAAGCAATCCATGACCAGTTCGCTGGGAAGCGCGGGCAGCAGTTTGTACGCCCACTTGTAGAGGTCCATGTTGGCGTGCAGGCAGCCCGGCTGTTCCATGTGCCGCTGGTTTTCGCGGCTGGGCGCCAGTTCGTTCAGCGCAATCGCGTCGGGCGTGTAAAAGCGGAAGGCGTCGAAGTGTGAGCACCGGATCCTGTTGTCCTCCACCACTTTGTCCGTGCCGGCCGAACCCAGCCTCAGTTGCAGGTATTCATGGCGCAGGTCGAATTTGTCCTGTCGGTAGACCATGGCCCATTCGTGCAGCCCGAAGCAGCCGAACTGCGCGGGCCGGGCAGCGGTGCCGCGAAGAATGATGTCCGCGAAGGCCACCGCCTCCTGCCGGTCGGCCAGGAACCGGGCGCGGTCAAAGGTCACGGCAGGGGTTCCTGGCGGCAGCCCAAGGGAGGCGAGTTCGCCGTCGTCGAGCGTTTTGTAGTGCTTCCAGCCCATGCGGGCGGACGCCGCTTCCGCGGTCAGTACGACGCCGGCTCCCGGGTGCCAGCGCAGCAGCTGGCCAGGCTTCTGGGTGTAGTAAGTGAAAAGAAAGTCCTCCACCGGGTGCTTCCTACCTGCCGAGCGGCGGGCAAGGTAGGGATCCGAGTAACGGCGGACGCGTTGGGCGTGCGCTTCTTCGCGGGCACGCCAGGCCTCGGCCGTCAGCAGGCTACGTTGCTCCACCGCTGGCACCCAGGACGTCCTGGGCTGCGTTCCAGGCACCGATTTCGCAGCCGTTGGTGCGCGCGAACGTGGCATCCACGGGAGTATCGTCCACAATCCCGGTGACCGTGGCGGTCTGCGGGCCGCCGTATTGTTCGGTGCAGGCCACGTCTTTGCTCTTGGGGGCCGGGCTGAGGAGCGCAGCGTTGTTCTTGAGGGCAGCGCACGCAGCCTCCGGCCTGGGGTGCTTGCTCTCAGCCGTGGGGAGGCCGCCGCGGCAGACCAGCGTGTAGTTCACTGCCGCTTCGGTGGGAGAGGGCCTGACCATGATGGCAAGCTCGGCGTTGCCGGCGCCGGGGCCTGCCGTCGGGGCCGGGGGTGCTGAAGGGGACGGCGCAGGGACGGTGGTCTCGGTGTCCGGAGCGGGGGAGCCGGAGGCGCCCGGGCTGGCGGAGGAGCTGGTTGTGGGGCTGGCGGATGAAGTCCCGGTCCCGTCAGGCGTGCCCGTACAAGCGGCGAGCCCGGCAATGGCGAGGACCGCCAGCAATGGCCGTACTGTTCGCAAACGCATAGACCCTCCTAGGTTGCTGCCATTTTACGCCTTGCCGCATTTATTCCCCGGCGGGTTGCCCGTTGGATCCGGCGGAGGCGGCGATGAGCCCCATCATGGATTTGTGCAGCGCGCCCACCTGCTCACGGGTCAGCCCCAGGCGTTCCATCATGGTGCCCGGGACAGCAATGGCCTGCTGACGCAGCGCGGCGCCGGCCGGGGTCAGGCCCACGGCAAGGGTGCGTTCGTTTCCGTCCACCCGCTGGCGGGTGACAAAGCCGGCCTCCTCCAGACGCCGAAGTAGCGGTGAGATGGTGGCCGGGGCCTGCGCCAGGGCTTCACTGATGCTGCGCAGGGTGCGGGGTGCTGACTCCCACAGGCACAGCATCACAAGGTACTGCGGGTGGGTGAGTCCGAGCTTTTCGAGGACGGGCTTGTAGGCGCCCACCACGCTTCTGGATGCCACGGTGAGGGCAAAACAGAGCTGTTGCTCCAAGAGGAGGTCATCGTCCTGCTGCCGCGCAGCGCCGGCCAGTACCGTCATAACATTTCCTCCAATAGTTAGTGCACTAATTGTTAGCGTACACTGAAGCGGGTAATTGGGTTCTATCGAAGGGGTCACTTTCATGGGCAAAGGCAAGTCAGGCGACAAGGGCAACGCATCCCAGCGGTTCATGCGCGCAACCGGCAAGCTCAGGGCGATTTTCGGCCCGGCCAACCGCAGTTCCCTGGTGCATGACATGACCGAAGAGAACCGGGCACTCCTGGTTCAGCGCGAGCGGGAAACCCAGCAATGGGAAACGGTCACCCGCCCGGACGGCAGCACCTATGTTGTGCCCAGGAACCCGGACGACCAGTCCCTCCGCTGACGCTCCCCGGCCTCCCCACCATGCCCAACCTCACCAGACCAATTTTCGGGCGGCGGGCGTAAAATAAGGGCACTGACTCCACAAGGAGGCAGTGGCTCTTTCGCCCGCAACGCGGGAAGGGGGGTGGAAACAATGGGACATGCGCTCACCGGTTTTATGCACGCGACTGACAGGCTCCGCTTTGTCTTCGGGCCGGCAACGCGTCTGGACACGGATTCGCCCGTGGTCCACAAGCATGATGAGTTCGAGCAGGCCTCTGACGAGGATCTTTCCCACTTCGTGGTGGAAACCGATTCCGAAGGTCATCACTACGCCGTGCGCCGCGAAGAATTGGACAAACAGGGCTGAAACAAAAGCAACGCGGGGTCACTTCCGGCCCGATAACCTTCGTTTATCGGGCCGGAAGTGACCCTCCCCGCCCGCGCCCTAGCCTCGCAAGCTCGGCCAGGGAACCCTGCGGGGCGTGGGCCCTCGTTGCTTTCTAAGAGCGGCCTAGCGCCCGGTGCCGCCGTAGACGGTTGCCTCGTCCTCGCTGTCCAGGTCGAAGGCTTTGTGGATTGCCCGGACGGCGTCATCGAGGAGATCGGCGTGTGTCACCACGGAGATCCGGATTTCCGAGGTGGAGATCATGTTGATGTTGATCCCGGCGTCGGACAGGGCCTTGAAGAACGTCGCGGAGACGCCCGGGTGTGACCGCATGCCGGCCCCGATCAGGGACAGTTTGCCGATCTGCTCGTTGTATTCGATGTTCTCGAACCCGATGTCCGGCTGCGCGGCCTTGAGCGCTTCCAGGGCCTCCGCGCCTTCGACGATGGGGAGCGTGAAGGAAATATCCGTCCGGCCCGTGCCGTGCGTGGAAACGTTCTGCACGATCATGTCGATGTTCGAGTGGGCGTCGGCAATGACCTGGAAGATCGCGGCCGCCTTGCCGGGGATGTCCGGGACACCCACCACAGTGACCTTGGCTTCGGAACGGTCGTGTGCAACGCCGGAGATGATTGGCTGCTCCAAGGCAACTCCCTCTTGAGTGGTGATCTTGTCTTCGGCGCTGGGGATGACCCAGGTGCCTTCGTTCTGGCTGAATGAGGACCGGACATGCAACGGCACACCGAACCGGCGCGCATATTCAACGCAGCGCAGGTGCAGGATCTTCGCACCGGACGCCGCGAGTTCCAGCATTTCCTCGCTGGAGATGGTGTCGATTTTCTGGGCGGAAGGCACCACTCGGGGGTCAGCCGTATAGATGCCGTCAACGTCTGTGTAGATCTCGCAGACATCGGCGTCGAGTGCGGCCGCAAGCGCGACGGCGGTGGTGTCCGAGCCGCCGCGGCCCAGGGTGGTGATCTCGTTGGTGCTGCGGCTCATGCCCTGGAAGCCGGCCACGATCGCGATGTGCCCCTTGTCCAGGGCCGTACGGATGCGGTGCGGATCGACGTCGATGATTCGAGCCTTGCCATGGATGCCGTCGGTGATCATGCCGGCCTGGGAGCCGGTGAAGGACTGCGCCGAGGCGCCGAACTTGTTGATGGCCATGGCGAGCAGGGCCATGGAGATGCGCTCACCGGCGGAGAGGAGCATGTCCATCTCGCGGGCGGGGGCGGAGTCTGTCACCTGGGCGGCGAGGTCCAGCAGTTCGTCGGTGGTGTCGCCCATGGCCGAAACGACCACCACCACTTCGTTGCCGGCCCGCTGCGCGTCGACCACGCGCTTGGCGACGCGCCTGACTCCCTCGGCATCCGACACGGAAGAGCCGCCGAACTTCTGCACAATCAGCTGTTTGGTCACGGCAGTGCCTTCGGGCAGCTCCTGTGGCTGCGTTGCTGTGTGCACTTCGGAAGTGGGCGTACTCATGCGCGTACCTTCACTGGATCAATCGGAGTTCTGGAGGTCAGGCACGGCCTTGCGGCTGGACGGCGTGACGTGTCAGCCCAGTTTATCGCCGCCTGTGGCCGGACGCGGAATTGTGTCCAAATCTCAGCCTTCCGGCGGATACTGCGCCCGTCGGCTCAGGCGTAGGCTCATATAGTCAGTATGCATGAACGGCTTTGGGGGACAGGTGCTCGGGAAATGACAGAAAACTGGGACAGAATAGGCATTCCGGCCCAGCCGGAAAGCCCGCGCCAGGACGGCATCAGCGCCACCGCGGTGAGCCGCAGCTTCGGGCAGGTGCACGCCGTCGAGCACATGGATTTCCATGCTCCGGCGGGAAAAGTCACCGCACTGATCGGCCCGAACGGTGCCGGTAAAACCACGCTGTTGCTCATGCTGGCTTCACTGCTGGCGCCGGATTCCGGCACTGTCACGGTGGATGGGCTGGATCCGCAGCACCACCGCGCGGAAGTGCGGAAAAGGATTGGCTGGATGCCGGATACCCTGGGCGTGTGGGAGTCCCTGACCGCCCGTGAGATCCTCACCCAGATAGCCCGTTTCTACCGGCTGCCCAAGGCCGGAATCCCGCAGCGCGTTACAGAGATGCTGGACCGGGTCCGCCTGAGTGACCTTGCAGACCAGCCGGCCCGTGTCCTGTCCCGGGGGCAGCAGCAGCGCCTCAGCCTGGCCCGCGCACTGATACACGATCCGTCCGTGCTGCTGCTCGATGAGCCGGCGTCGGGCCTGGACCCGGGATCGCGGGTGGAGCTGCGCGTGATGCTGCGGCAGCTTGCGGCGGAGGGGAAGTCCATCGTTGTCTCCTCCCACGTGCTCAGCGAGCTGGACGAAATTGCGGACGCAGCGGTGTTCGTCAACCGCGGGAGGACGGTCCGGCACCAGACCACGGACGCGGCTGCCGCCTCCGGCAGGCGCTACGCCATCTCGGCAACCGACGGCGCAGCGCTCGCCGCCAAACTCACGGACTTGGGCCTGACGTTCCGGGTTGAGGACGGCCGCCGGCCGGCCGTCAGCCTGGTGTTGCTGAACGACGACGACGCCGCCCGCCTCCTCCGCGACCTGGTGCTCGCCGGCGTCGGGGTCAGCTCCTTTGCCCCCGCCTCTAGTGCCCTGGAAGAGACTTACATGAACCTTGAGGGGGAGCGGCGATGAGCCAGCTGACAGAACAAACGCAGCGCCCGCCGGCTTCCGGCTTTGGTGCCGGCTACCTTGCCGGCATCCGGGATGTGGTGGTCCTGGAACTCAAGCAGCGGCTCCGGTCCCGCGGCTGGTACATCATGCTGGCCATCTGGTTCATCCTGACGGGCCTGGTGACCTGGCTGACCTGGGCCAGCTGGAACGCCCAGCGCGAAGCCCAGCGCGCCTATTCCAACTTTCTGCCGCCCGACACCGGTCCGGGGTCCATGATCTTCGAAGTGGTCCTGGCCTTTGTCCTCCTCTTCGCATTGCTGGTGGCGCCCGCACTGTCTGCCAATGCCGTCAACGGCGACCGCGCCGGCGGGACCCTGGCCATCCTGCAGGTGACCCTGCTCCGTCCCGGCCAGATCCTGTGGGGCAAGTTCTTCGCCGCGTGGGCCGCCGCCCTGGCCTTCCTGGTTGCCAGCACGCCGTTCCTGGTCATCGGAGTGGCCCTCGGCGGCATGACGCCCGGCCATGTCATCGTGGCCCTGCTGATGCTCGCGGTTGAGGTGGGTGTGGTCTGTGCCATCGGCGTCGGAATTTCCGCGCTGGCGGGGCGTCCGCTGTTCTCGATTGTCGTCACGTACCTTGCCGTGGCCGGGCTGGTTTTCGGTTCCCTGATTGCCTTCGGCCTGGGTACCGGGCTCTCGCAGGGCACCGTTATGGCCAACCAGGCGCAGTACCGCAACTACGAACCGCTGCGGCCGGTACCCGACGAAACAGCGCCGCAGGAACCGGAGTACACCTGCTCCGGACCGCTGCGTGCCCAGCCAGCAGTTCGCACCGAAAGGGTGGCGTGGATGCTGGCCATGAACCCTTACGTGGTGGTGGCCGATGCCATCCCCTACACGGTCCGCGTCAACAGTGGCCTCGGAATGTCGTCACCGGTGGGGGCCATCGAATCCATCAGCCAGGGTGCACGCTACGCCATGGCCGGTCCGGAGGGCACCTACCCCTGCGCCAACGGGGAGGCCAAGCCGCAGTACCTGGCACAGTCCACTCCCTTGTGGCCGCTGGGGCTCGGCCTGCAGCTGCTGCTTGCCGGGCTGCTGATGTGGCTGGGCTGGCGCTCGCTGCGCACCCCGGCACACAGGCTGGCACGCGGAACCCGCATCGCCTAAGCCGGTGTGCCCGACGACGGCTCAGCCCGGCCCCGGTCTTCCTTAGCCTGTCTGCCTAGCCTGTCGGCCTGACCAGGTCAGGGGCAGGTCCGCTCAGGTCAGGGCGTTGCGGCGGCCTTCGAATGCACGCCCGAGGGTGACCTCGTCGGCGTACTCAAGATCGCCGCCCACAGGCAGCCCGGAGGCCAGACGGGTCACCACGATGCCGATTGTCTTCAGCATCCGGGCCAGGTACGTGGCCGTTGCTTCGCCTTCGAGGTTGGGGTCGGTGGCGATAATGACTTCCTGGATGGCGCGGTCGTTCAGCCGGGTCAGGAGTTCCCGGATCCGCAGTTGCTCGGGCCCAACGCCGGCAATGGGGTTGATGGCTCCGCCCAGCACGTGATAGCGGCCGCGGAAGGACCGGGTGCGCTCCACGGCGAGGACGTCCTTGGACTCCTCCACTACGCAAATGACTGACGCGTCGCGCCGGGGATCCCGGCAGATGTTGCACAGTTCCTGCTCGGTGACGTTGCCGCATACAGTGCAGAACTTCACGCGTTCCTTGACCATGGTGATGGCTTCCACGAGTCGCTTCATGTCCTGCGGGTCCGCTTCGAGGATGTGGAAGGCAAGCCGCTGGGCGGATTTGGGACCAACACCGGGAAGCCGTCCGAGCTCGTCGATCAGCTCCTGGACTGCACCTTCGTACACGTTTTCCTCTTTTGGCTTGGCTTGGGTAGTGAATGGAGTTGCGGGAGTACGTGCGCCAGGTGCCTAGAACCTCGCAACGATGGGGCTTCCGTCCGGGGACCGCTCCTCGATCAGCTTCCCGCCCAGAATACGCTCGACGGCGGCGCGTCCAAAGACACCGGATTCCTCGATGGTTTCATCGTCCGCGCTCGGTATGTCCTGGACGTAGGTTGCGGCGGCAGCCCTGGCCGGCGCCTTGGCACGCCCGGCTTCGGCCTCGGGGCTGTTGGACAGGCGCTGGTAAAGACTCTGCCGGGCGGCAGCAGCGGACTCGGATGTCGCCGGTGCCGGCTGCAGGGGTGCGGCAGCCGGAGCAGTCGATGCCATGGCGTACTCACGAACTTCAGCCGGTTCGGGAACGGCTGCTTCCACTGGCGGGACTGCCGGAGCTGCCGGGGCTTGGCTGGCTGGCGCCGGGTTGTTGGGCGCCGCGGATTCTGGTGCGGGGCCTTGTAGCGCGGGGGTCTCTGGCGCGGAGCTCTGCGGTGCAGCTGAATGTTGTGCTGCTGAATATAGTGCGGGGATTTCGGTGGTTGCGGTGGGGGCTACGGGCGGCAAGCCCCAGCTGGCGTCGGCATCGGACTGGCTGACGACAGCTGACGTCTTGGGGACCTGGGCGGTGGCCGGCTCGTAGCTGGGCGCAGGAGCGGTTTCCGTGGCCTGTTCCGGGACGGACGTGTTCAGGCTTTTGCCAACATTGGGCTCGGTGCCAACCACCCATACGCCCGGCGCCTGCTCGACGGCCCGGCCCCACGGATCCAGTGCCGGATCGGGTTGTGAAGGAGCGGCCGATGCCGCACCGGAGGACCTGCTAGCTGGGGAGGTCTTTGCTGCTGCAGCCTTTGAAGCACCTCGAGCGGGCCGCTTGGCGGGTGCGGCCGCTGAAGGCTCAGGCTGTGAAGGCGACAGGCGTGGGGCAGCCGCAGCCGAGGGATCCCAGTCCATGGGTGGTTCCTCGTCCAGCGGCGGAGCATCTTCGTCGCGCGGGGGACCCCAGTCGTCATCGGAGTAGGCATACGAACCGGCGGTGGCATCCGGCTCAGCTGGTACCGGCTGTCCCTGGGCGGCTGGTACCTGGGCGGCCTCAGTGGCTGCCGACGCGCTGACGTCGCCAGTGTGCTGGACAGTTTCCGCAATAGCTGCCGCGCCTGCAGTCGGTGCAGGTGCAGCAGTGGCAGGAGGCACGGCCGGTTCGGGAGCACGCGTCGCGGAGGAGGGGGCTGGCGAAGGTGCCGGCGCGGTGGCCAGGACGTCAGGCGTGGAAACGGCGCTGGCAGGGGCCAGGCCCCACGCGACATCGGCTGAACTGGCCGGAGCTTCCGGGCTGGCATCCGGACTAGCGGGAGCTTTTGGGTTTGGCTCAGCGCTCGCTGCCCTGTTGGTGCCACCGGCGACTGCGGTGATCTGGCAGTCGATGCCCACTGTTTTGTGGATCGCCTGCCGCAGGTTTTCAGCGTGATCAGCCCGGCCGAAGGCGCCAGCCAACCCGGTAGTGCTGAACGACAGTGTCAGGACCTGGCCGTCAAATGCACCCACCTGGGCGTTCGGCTCAACCAGGGCCCACGTGCTGCGCTTGATCTTGGAGAGTGTCTGCAGAACTTCCGGCCAGGCACGGCGCAGGACTTCGACGTCGCCTGTCCCGGCGGCCCCAGTGCTTGCCGCGCCAGTTCCTGTCGCACCGGTCGGTGCGGCAGTGGCAGGAGCCGTGACAGCGTCGGTGCTTGCCGGCGGGGTAGCCGGGGAAACTGTGCGGGGGGCGTCTGCCCCGGTCTCTCGGGTGGGCCGACCGGATGCCTGCGGAGTGGGAGCGGGCGGCCTGCCTGTGGACTCGTCAACCGGCCAGTCGTTGGTGCTGACCCTGGGCGGCGTCAGCGACGGCCTGGTCTGTTCGGCTCCGGATACCTGTGGCCGGGCCGACCCGGGACCGGCAGCCGCTGGCCCTGAAGGCAGCTGCGCAGCAACCGGCGCCGCAGCGGGCGCCTCAGAAACGGCTGGCGCAGAAGCTGGTTGTACGGAAACGGGTGCAGCAGGAGCCGGCGCGGAAGCTGCTGGTACGGAAACAGGTGCAGCAGGAGCCGGAGTTGCCGCTGTCGGCACCGCGGAAACCGCAGCGGGTCCAGCCGAAACCGCAGCACCAGCCGGAGCGGGAGCGCCGACGTCGTTCCCGGCGTAATTCAGGCGCCGCTCCACGCGGTCGATCCGCGCAGCGATGCCGCGTTCCGTCTGTTCCGAACTGGGGAGCAGGATGCGGGCGCAGAGAAGCTCAAGGTGCAGGCGCGGAGACGTGGCGCCGGTCATCTCGGTCAGCGCAGTGTTGGTGACATCAGCGGCGCGGGAGAGTTCGGAAGCCCCGAGGTTGTGCGCCTGGTTCTGGAGCCGGGCGATCTGGTCCGCAGGCATGCCGCGGAGGATGACCTGGGCGCTTTCGGGCATGGCCTGGACGATGATGAGGTCGCGGAAGCGTTCCAGCAGGTCCTCGACGAAGCGGCGGGGATCGTGGCCGGTCTGCACCACGCGGTCCACAGCCCGGAAAACGGTGGCGGCATCTGAGGCGGCCACAGCTTCCACGACGTCATCCAGCAACGATGCGTGGGTGTAGCCGAGGAGGGCTACGGCAAGTTCGTAGTCGAGGCCGTTGGGTCCGGCTCCGGCCATCAGTTGGTCCAGCACGGACAGGGAATCGCGGACGGAGCCGCCGCCGGCCCGGACCACCAGCGACAGAACGCCGGGAGCCACGGGAACGTTTTCCTGGTTGCAGAGCAGCTCCAGGTACGCCATCAGCGGCTCCGGCGGGACAAGCCGGAAAGGGTAGTGGTGCGTGCGGGAGCGGATGGTGCCGATGACCTTGTCCGGCTCCGTGGTGGCGAAGATGAACTTGATGTGCTCCGGCGGCTCTTCAACGATCTTCAGCAGGGCGTTGAACCCGGCAGAGGTGACCATGTGGGCCTCATCGATGATGAAGATCTTGTAGCGGTCGCGGACCGGAGCGTACGTTGCGCGCTCGCGGAGGTCGCGGGCGTCGTCGACACCGCCATGGCTGGCGGCGTCGATCTCGATGACGTCCAGGGAGCCTGAGCCGCCGCGGGCCAGTTCAATGCAGCTAGGGCACGTACCGCAGGGCGTATCTGTGGGGCCTTGGGCGCAGTTGAGGCAGCGGGCCAGGATGCGGGCGGAGGTGGTCTTTCCGCAACCGCGTGGGCCGGAGAAGAGATAGGCGTGGTTGACACGGTTTTTCCGCAGTGCCGTCATCAGCGGCTCGGTGACATGTTCCTGCCCGATAACGTCAGCGAAGGAGTCCGGGCGGTATCTGCGGTAAAGGGCGGTGGTAGTAACAGTCACGAGAAAACCCTACCAATCCGGGCAGACAATCAGGATCCCTCGCGGACGGCCGCCCTGTGGGGAAATAGTAAAGACCCCCCATGCACCCGCCAGAGCCCGTTTACCCTTGCTACCTTCCGGTCCTGGGGGAGTTCAACAGGATGACGCCACATGAGGGGCCGCAGACAAGTTTACCCGAAGATTCAGGAAGGTCCGGACGGCCCGGACTGCGGCCGGCCGTGGCCCGGTCGGGTGCCCACTCGCGGCCCGGAATTTCCTGATGAGCTGCCCGGACCCGCTTGAGCGGTGCTGGCCCCCACCGCTCAAGCGGGCCACGGCCGCGAAAGCTGGCGCAAAGGCGAAAGCGGGTTCAAAGGCCCGGACGCCAGCTAGCGGCGCCAGCCGTCCACCGGCCAGGTCATGAATGCGGGCTCCTCGTAAGGGTGCGCCGCGCGCAGGGCCAGCACAACGGCGTCGAGCATCTCTTCCTCCACAACGCACTCCACCCGGGTTTCCGGCACGCGTTCGACCGCACCGACGGCCCCGATGAACGGCTCGGCGCCAGGCAACGGAGTGAAGCACCCGGTGCCGGGGGAGGTGAACGTGCAGTGCGAATAGTTCCCGATCCTGCCCGCGCCGGCGTCCCCGATTGCCGCGAGCAGCGGCTCCGTGTGTGTCTCCGGAACGTAAACCACCAGGGTGTGCAGCTGTGTCATGGCCTCAGCCTGCCAAGAAGGCAGGCTAATGGGCAGCGATTTTCATTGCTTATCCGGCGGGTAGGGCCGATCATGGATATGTACACCGATTGGGGCAATCTCAAGGTTGTGAGCTGCGGGGCCTGGCTGGAGGGCCGGACCCGGCAGCTCAACGGTGTATCGGAGGAATGGGCGCATTGGGGGCGTCCATTTTGACGTTAACGGGCCAGATGCGTCCGGGCTGCCCGGCGGCGGTAACAGTCCGCCGGGCCCAATTGGGCGATGCCGGAAAGTTCAGGTAGTCTAGTGTCTGCTTTTGATTCAGAAGCAGCTGGAGAATTCGCCTAGCGGCCTATGGCGCACGCCTGGAACGCGTGTTGGGTTAACGCCCTCGGGGGTTCAAATCCCCCATTCTCCGCCAGCCAAAAACCCGGTTCTGACCTCGTCAGGGCCGGGTTTTTGCTGTCCTCCAGCCAGGCGATGACCCATGGCTGGAGCCCAGCTGCCCAGCCCGGCGGCCAGGTCACGTGCCCGCGTAGCCCAGGCGGTGGAGGCGCTCCCGGGCCGCTTGTTCGCTGGGTCCGGGCCCGCGTCCAAGGGCAAGATGTACGACGCCGAGAGTCACCTTCGTTGCCAGCCTCACGGGGAGCGGGAACGGCCCCAGCCGGGGGACCTGGAGCCCCAGCATGCGGCGGTACTTCGGCTCAAGGCTATAGACGGCGCCGGCGAAGATGATCCGGTAGCCGGGGCGCAGCAGCGGATGCAGTGGCGGGTTGCGGATGAACTCAACGGTCTCGGCAACCCTGCCGTCCGCCACCAGCTCACCGTTCTTATACCAGCGGTCCAGTTGCTCCCGCATTTCGGCCTCGCTCAGGGGCGGATCCTCCACGCCCATCAGCCGTCCGGCCTGGGCCCACTCACGGACATAGGCGTCGGGGCCGCCGGGGATCCCGGCACCCCAGATTTTGTGGGCCGAGAGGAAGGCGTCCACGAACGCGATGTGGACCCAGCGGGCGAGTTCCGGATCGTTGGCCGAGTAGCTCAGCTCGCCGCCTTGCCCGTCACCGTACGTCCCCTGTACAGGCTCGTGCAGCCGACGGACCCGGGCGGAAGCCTCGTCGGCGGCGGCCTGTGGGCCATAGGTGACGGTGAAGATCCAGCGGATGGTCCGGGCCAGCCGGCTGAGCGGATCTGCGCGGAAGTCGGAGTGCTCGTGGATTCCCGCCAGCGCCCCGGGGTGCAAGGCCTGCATCAGGAGCGCGCGGACCCCAGCCACAATGGTGGTCATGGAGCCGTGCACCGCCCAGACGGCCGAGCCGGGAAGGTGATAGCCGGCGTCGTCCCCTTCGGCCAGCCGCGGAACCCAAGCGGGCTGACCGTCAGTGCTGCCGGTGAATACCCGTTTGATTTCGCCCTGCCATTCCCTGAGGAAATTTCGCATGTCACTATTCTCGCCCAGAAGCCGGCGGGCACGGTTCTGAGGGGTGATCCACATAATGTCCGCAGCGGGACCGGCGCGGGGGTTCACAGGCCCGGGTCTTTGTGGTCCCATGAGATGGTAAGTCCGTCTGGATCCGGGGTCTGGCGGGCCAACCCGGGAGTGACGAGTGGGCAATCATTGGGGATCCGGCCGGGAGAAGGAGCCCGCGGGCGGCTGTGCCATAGCTGTGCGCGTGCTGGCCGCCAGCGCCGTTGTTGCCGCGTCACTCTGCGCCGTCGGCCTCCCTGGATCGTCCCCCGTTGAACTCCGCCCGGCAGCTTCGCCGGCGGGTGCCGGACATGTTGGCCTGCCTGGGCTGGCCGGTGCTTTCCTGACGGACAGCCGGGCCTTGGTTCCCTTTAACCGCACAGTGGTCAGGACGATCGCCAAGGGCGGGAGCGCTCCGCTTAACGTGGCCGCCACCGGGCTCACCCGCCCCCCGGAGGGGTCCCTCATGGCGCCCCTTGAGCTCCTCACTTCAAGCTCTCCATTCGGGTACAGGGTCAGCCCGATCACCGGTGCGGACGGCGATTTCCACCTCGGCCAGGACTTCGCTGCAGGCTGCGGCACCAGGGTTTATTCGGCCGACGCAGGCGTGGTCCGGGCCGCCGGGTGGCACCCCTGGGGCGGCGGCAACCGCGTGGAACTAGACCACGGCAACGGGCTGATCACCACGTACAACCACTTGGAGGCTGTGGCGGTCCGGACGGGGGACTCCGTGCAGGTGGGCCAGGTCATTGCCCGTGTGGGCACCACGGGATGGTCCACCGGCTGCCATCTGCATTTCGAAACCATCCTCAACGGCAAGCACACCAGCCCGCTGAACTGGACACTTCTGCGCATTCGTCAGTTGGACGAACTCGAGGATATAGCCATGGTCAGCTATGCCAAACCCGTGGACGTCGGCGCGCAACGCTGGGCCATCCCGGTCGCAGAGGACAACAGCCACACGGTCCTGGGCGGCGAAGAGGAACTGTCCGAACCGCCGCCGGTGGAGGGATCAGTGACAACGTCGGGACCGCCGGACGAGGCACCCACGGACGAGCCGTCGCCGGACGCTACCTCGCCGGAATCCGCATCGCCGGACCCGACTGCGACTGAAACAGCGACAGAATCTGCGACAGAATCAGCTACTTCGACGGCATCGCCCTCCCCGACGCCTTCCACGCCCCGGGCAACGCGGACGCCGACGGGAACCTCAAGCGCCACGCCGACGACGACGTCACCCACCCCCACGGGCACCTCACCTGCCCCCACGGGCACTTCGCCTGCCCCCACGGGCACTTCGCCTGCGCCGACGACGAGCGCGTCGCCGTCTCCGACGCCCACTGCCTCCAGGTCGTGGCCGTTCAGGCCTACCTCGCGCCTGACGCCGACGCCGGCGCCAACGGTGGAGCCAACAGCAACAACGAGTAGCGGGTCCTCAGCCGAAACAGCGTCGCCCTCGCCCTCGTCTTCTACGACAGCTACATCCACCGCCACGCCTACCGACACCGCAACATGGTCCGAGTCGGCGGGACCCTGACAGAGAACTCCCAGACTGCACCCGTACCCTTGATGGTTGGCAACGAATCACCTGCATGACCAACCTTTCAAGGACGGCGCTGTGACAGACCTGTACACCATTCCGCTCACTCTCAACGACGGCACTGAAACCGACTTTGGCCGGTTCAAGGGCAACGTGGTGGTGGTTGTGAACGTGGCGTCAAAGTGCGGTTTCACTCCGCAGTACGCGGGCCTGGAGACGCTATACGAGAAGTTCCGCGACCGCGGCTTCGATGTGCTCGGAGTTCCGTGCAACCAGTTCGCCGGCCAGGAGCCAGGCAACGACAGCGAGATCGCCGAGTTCTGCGAGCGGAATTTCGGTGTCACTTTCCCGCTGACGGCCAAGGCCAACGTGCGTGGTAAGGACCAGCATCCGCTCTATGCCGAGCTGACCAGGTTCAAAACCAGTGTGCTGCCCGGCCTGGTGAAATGGAACTTCGAGAAGTTCCTGGTCAACCGCGAGGGCGAGGTGGTGGCACGCTTCGCGCCCACCGTCGAACCGGACTCCGCCGAGGTCATCGATGCAATTGAAGTGGCACTGGCAGAATTTGACGGACCGGCGGCCACAACCGAACTTTCCTGGGCTTAATTCTTTAGTTTTTTCCAACTTGGCCGCAACAATTTACCCACAGTTTGCCAATTGTCTGATTGGATAATAGTTACTGAAGGGTAGAAGGGAAACGCCGTTTCCCACCAACCACAGAGGCAGCAATGAAGCACATCGAGGCCGAACACCCCCGGCCACGCCACTTCCTTCTCCACCTGAGCGACCCCCACCTGTTGGGAGGTCCGGATCCCCTTCACGGCGCAGTCGACAGCGAAGCCAAGCTCATTCAGCTTTTTGAAGAGGTCAAGGCTTCCGGTGCCCGGCCCGAGGCCGTGATCTTCACGGGCGACCTCGCCGACCAAGGCGACCCTGAAGCCTACGCAAAGCTCCGGGCCATTGTTGATCCCGCCTGCGAAGACATGGGCGCCCAAGTCATCTGGGCCATGGGCAACCACGACAACCGCGCCAACTTCCGGACCGGGCTCTTGGACGAGCCGGCGAGCGATGCGCCGGTGGACCGAAGCTACTTCATCAATGGCCTGCGCATCATCACCATGGACACCTCGGTCCCGGGTTACCACCACGGCGAGCTAAGCCCGTCACAGCTGGGGTGGCTCACCCGCCAGCTTGATACCCCGGCCCCCGACGGCACCATCCTGGCGCTCCACCATCCGCCGGTCCCGTCGGTCTTGGACCTTGCCGTGCTCGTGGAACTGCGGGACCAGGCAAGCCTGGCCTCCGTGGTCCGCAACTCCGACGTCCGGACCATTCTTGCCGGGCATCTGCACTACTCGACCACCGCCACCTTTGCGGGGATTCCTGTCTCCGTCGCCTCGGCCACGTGCTACACCCAGGACCTCAACGTCGCCGTGGGCGGTACCCGCGGCCGGGACGGCGGGCAGGCCTTCAACCTGGTACACGTGTACGAGCACACCATTGTCCACTCCGTGGTTCCGCTGGGGCGCGCGGCCACCGTCGGCGAGCATGTCACCTCGGAAATGACTGCCGAGAGACTGGCCGCGGCGGGCGTCAGCATCCCTGACAACGCCAAAACAGGAGGCGTCAGGAAGGTAGCCCTTCCGAACTACGCTATCTAGCGCGCAAAGCCCGGCGGGTCGGAAGCCCTGACGTGGGCGCGACCAACGTCAGGGCTGCGAGCGTCAGAGCTCCCAGGGCGCCTTGATGGGGTAGTACTTCTCCAGGAAGTCGGTCACGGTCTCGGCGCGCTCGTCCGCGGGGACTTCGGGGAAACTGCCGTCGTTGAGGCAGAAGAAGTCCATGTTCCGCTTGGCCAGCAGCTTGGGCAGGGAGTTCAGCCCGGCGCGGGCGGTGGTGTCCACGTAACGCACCTTGGCTGCGGTCTGCGTGACCGCACGGCCTGTCAGCAGCGCGTAGTAGTGGTAGAAGGAATTGGTGACCGAGATGTTGTCCGCGGCGCGGAACCTGCTCGCCGCCGTCTTCTGGAACTCCTCCGGGAACTCACGCTCCATCCTGGCCACAACGCTGCGCCGCAGCGGGGCGGCGGTGTGCTCCAGGTGCCGCGTGGTGATCCGACCGAACCGGTTCCAGAGCAGCTTGCGGTTCACGCGGGCGGCGTTCTCGAAGCCACTGCGCTCGGCATCGTTGTCGCCCAGCCCGATCCGGGTCTCGGCCTCGATGAACTTCGTGACGCCGCCCGGGGTGAAGAACATGTCCGGGCCCACCGAGCGGCCGAAGAACATGTCGTCATTCGAGTAGAGGAAGTGCTCGGAGAGGCCCTCGATGTGGTGGAGCTGGCATTCCACTGCCTGCGAGTTGTGCGTGGGCAGCACTGCGGGATCGGCGAAAAACTCATCGCTGCGGACAATGGTCACCGACGGGTGCTCCGCGAGCCACTCCGGGGCGGGGGAGTCTGTGGCGATAAAGATGCGGCGGATCCAGGGCGCGAACATGTAGACGGAGCGCAGGGCGTATTTGAGTTCGTTGATCTGCCGGAAGCGGGCTTCGTGGTCGTCGCCTTCGCCGAGAACCACACCCTGCTGCTGGGCACGGCGGGCCGCGATGTATTCGGGAGAGCTGCCATCAACCCACGAAAACACCAGGTCGATGTCGAAGCTGATGTCGCTGGCATGGTCGGCGAACATGTTCTCGATGGTGGGCCAGGTGTGGCCGTACCGTTCAACCGTCCCGCGGACAGCGTCCTGGGACTGCATGGTGCGGCGGGTCAGGGAGTTTTCGATCGGGAGGATCAGCTGATCGCCCTCAAAGCTCCAGAGCTCAATCTGGACGCCGGCGGAGGAACCGAACTCGAAACCGCCGTCGGGTTCAACCCGCGGACGGTAGAGGCGGAAGATGCGGGCCTGACGGTTGGGGGAGAGATCCCCGTCGGCAACCAGCACGGAGGACTTCTTTTTCGCGTCCACGGTCATGGAGTACACGGGCTCGTTGCGGCAGGCTTCCACCAAGGCCGCCCGCAGCTTCTTGCGGTCTTTCCAGTCCAGGGCGATGACCGGACGGTCGTTGTTGCCGCGCACCAAAAGGTAGTCCAGCCCGGCCTCCGCGAGGACGCCCCGCAGGAACAGCAGGTCCTCAACCATGGCCTGGTACGGCGTCCGGTTGTGGTTGATCAGGGCATACCTGCCCTTGTGCCGGACGACGTCCGGCCGGTGCTTGAGCCGCGCCTCAGCAGCCGGAGATGTCACCTCCGCATGCGTGCGCGGTTCTACGGACGCCTGGCCGCCGTAGTAGATCTCGTCCTGGACAGGTGCTTCTGTAATGGTTGTCTCCGTCGCGGCTAAATGGTAAGCGTTCTTATCTGAATAATAGCGCGACCCCCAAAATGGCAGTCTCAAACGGGCGCCGCCGGCCGGGGACGGGCTCAGCCGGCCATGGCCTCCCGCCAGCTGCGCAGGTAAGCTCCGCCGGCGTCGTCGTGAATGACATCTTCCCCAAGCCCGAGATCGGTGGCGGTCAACACGTCATAGGGCTTGACCGGAACGCCGTCCGCCGGGCGGACATCAACGTGTTTTACGGGGTGGTCATTGTGGTGGAGCCAGTCCGCCATGGCGTAGTCCGTGCGGGAATCACCTACCGTCCGCCACGCCAGCGGCGTGATGCCCTGTGCCGCCAGCAACTCCACGGCGCGGCTGGCGCCGAGGTCCTTGCCCAGCCGCACTGACTCAATATCGGTGGAAATGATGGTGGGATCGACGCGGTAGTCCACCTCGTCGTCGGAATTCGGTGCGTGGTGCTCCAGGCGGACCACGCCCATGCCGTGGCGGGTCATGAGGTCCATGGCGTCGGAGTCGAAAAGCTTCTGTTCGGCCAGGTAGTCGGCGGAGGGCACCTCGATGTGCTGCTCAACGGACACCATGGCACGTTTCGTCTCGTCAAAAAACATGTGCCTGGAGTAGTCCTCGGCCACGAGCCGGCGGACGTCATCGCCGTAGGCCTTGGGCACGGCCAGTTCGTGATCAACGTGGATGGGGCCGGGCCCGGCGGCGGTGTAGCTGAACCACACGGCGCCCTTCTCGCAAATGGCGTGGATGACTGTCCCGGCGGGAATGCCGGCGGCGATCATCGGCTCCATGACCTGCTCCCGGATGAAGGTATCGGAGCGGCCGGTATTGAAAATGACCGGAATTCCGGCAGTGGCCAGCGCCACGAGATCGGCAATGATGCCGGGTTTCACGTTACGGGTCACGGGGCTGGCCACGGGTCCGTCAACGTCGAGCAGGAGGGCGAGGGGTGGGGTGGACGGCAGGCGGACGCCGGGCGTGGTGCTGGCAGGGAATTCGGGTGCAGTCATGGCTCCATTGTGTCAGCCACGGGCTTCTGATCCTGCGCCGGCGGCGCGATGTCCACGGCATGTGACAGATGGTCACTGTTTGGCTACAACCTTGGGATGCTGCGGGCCGGACACTTCTCTTGGGCCCCCAAGCTGCTTAGGGTGGCATGGTGATCTTCAAAGCTGTGGGCGAGGGACGCCCGTATCCCGACCATGGTTTCAACACGCCCAAACAGTGGGCGTCGCTGCCGCCGCGCCCTGTCCGCCTGGACGAACTGGTGACCACCAAACGGACGCTCGACCTCGAAGCGCTCCTGGCCGAAGACTCCACCTTTTTCGGAGACCTCTTCCCCCACGTGGTGCAGTACCAGGGAATCCTGTACCTGGAGGACGGGCTGCACCGCGCCGTCCGGACAGCGCTGCACCAGCGGACCGCCATCCACGCCCGCGTGCTGGTCATAGATGGCTAGGAAACCCAAGGACGCCAGCGTCCTGCACGGCCACCACGTTGTCACCGGCCCCGAACTGCGGGCCACGTTTGAGGCTGCCGGAGACCCCGACAACCCGGTGCGGGTGCGCCGCCGCGTGGTGCATGGAGTGGTCCTGGTATTGCTGCTGGGCCTCATTGCCGGCGCCATCATCGTTGCGTTGGCCATCATGAGCGGACAGCTGAAGCTTCCGACGACGTTGGGCAGCAATGAGCCCCGGACCACCTGTCCCGGGGCCACCTTTGACTACACCCCCAACGACAAAATCAACCTCAACGTCTACAACTCCACCAGCCGCCCCGGTCTGGCCCGCTCCGTGGCGGATGAGTTGCTGGTCCGTAAGTTTGTGGTGGGTGCCGTGGCCAACACGGAGGCCGGCTTCCGCGGCGTGGCTGCGGTGGTTTCAGGGGCTGCCGGGCAGTCTGCGGCCTTCAGCGTCCAACGGAACCTGCCCGGCTCCGACTACTTCCAGGACGGCCGGACGGACGCCAGCGTTGACGTGATTCTTTCCAGCGATTTCCAAGAGCTGGCCGCCGCGGACCGTGTGGACCAGACGCCAGGGACGCTCAGCTGCCCGCGTGAAAGCCGGCGGATCGCGGACGATGCCAAGTGGCCGGTGATTCCGACGGCCGGCGCCACACCCTAGGCCCAGGCTCTAGGCCCCCACGCCCTAGCTGATGCGCAGGGGTGCGCCGTCGTCGTCGAACCTTGCTCCGGCGCCCAGCTGGATGAACCGCACGGTCCGGGCGATCCGGGCCTCAAGTTCGGCGGGCTCGTTGCTGCCGCGTGCGGCGCTGGAGGAGAGCGTGCCGTGGATGAGCTGCGCCTGCTGGCCAATGTCCGCTTGCGGCAGGTACCCCTGCGCCATGCCGTCCCGGAGGATGCCCTGCAGCAGGACGCTAAGTTCACCCACGTGGTCGGCCAGTTTCGCAAAGGACGACGGCGACAGCACCGCCGCCATCGCGGGTCCGGGCGGGAGGTGGCGGCGGCTGAGGTCCTCCACCTGGGTGCGCACGTACAGGGCCAGCCGTTCGACGGGGTTCTCGAGCCTGCTCAGAGACTCCCGGAGTTCGGCGAGGAAGCGCTCGGTCTCATCCAGGGCGTAGGAGATCAGGAGTTCTTCGATGTCCGCGTAATAGTTGTACACCGCGGTCCGCCCCACGCCGGCATGCCGGGCGACGTCCGTCATGGTCAGTCCGGGCAGGCCGTGCGTGAACAGGAGTTCCCCGAACGCTGTCAGGACCCTGCGTTGAGTCTCGGCGCGTTGCGCGGCGTTGTTGGCCGCCGAAATCCTGGGCATGCAGACACTTTACCGCGATGTGTCAGTAAACTCTCTCATCGGGCCGTGTCAGACCGCGCAGCCGTCCGGGCCGCAGGCCTCGCCGTCGTTGCCGTCCGCGGCGGTGACCAGAACCAGGGGGTTGGTCTCCTGCCAGGCCTGGTTGAGCGCCGCCGTGAACGTTTCGGCGGGCTGGGCACCCGAGAGGCCAAACTTGCGGTCAATGACAAAAAACGGGACGCCCGTGATGCCCAGGGCGCGGGCTTCCTCGAAATCGAAGCGGACGTCGTCGGCGTACTTGTCCGTGGTGAAGAGCTCGGCGACGTCATCGGTGTTGAGGCCCAGCTCCTGGCCCAGGGCGGTGAGGTACTCGGCGCTGCCGATGTCCTTGCCGTGCTCGAAATGGTCGCTCAGCAGGCGTTCCTTCGCGGCATCCTGCTGTCCGTGCTGCGCCGCGAGGTGGATCAGTCGGTGGGCGGTGAAGCTGTTGGCCACCACCACCTGGTCGAACCGGTAGTTCAGGCCCTCGCCCTTGGCCTGCTCGGTGACGTGGTCAAACATCTGCGAGACCTGCGCCTGGGCCATGCCCTTGCGCGTGCTCAGATACTCCAGCTCGGTGCCGTCATAGTGCTCGGGAAGGGTGGGGTCCAGCTGGTAGCTGCGCCACTTCACCTCAACAGCGTCGCGGTGCGGAAACTCGGCCAGGGCGGCCTCGAACCGGCGCTTGCCGATGTAGCACCACGGACACGCGACGTCTGACCAGATCTCAATCTTCATGCTTGCCACAACCCCGCCTGCCCCGGGGCCATTCCGCGGCGGGGTGTCAGATTGGTCACCATTGAGCGCGAACAGACACTTGAGGCCCTCAGCCGCGCGGCCTCAAGTGTCCCTTCGCGCTGGGTATTCGCGCTGGGTGTGGGCGGTGGGTGTGTCGCGTTGGGTGGGGTCAGACGGCGCGTTCGAGGACGAAGTCGTGCTCCACGGTGGTTCCCAGCCGGAAGGACTTGCTGCCCACCTTGTGGAAGCCGGACTTTTCGTAGAACCGGATGGCCCGGGCGTTCCGGCTGTTGACCCCCAGCCATACTCCGGCCGCGCCCGCTTCTGCCGCCGCCCGGAGGCTGGCGTGCATCAGTTCGCCGGCCGCGCCCAGGCCGTGGTGTTCGGGGTGGACGTAGCATTTGCTGAGCTCCATGGAGGGCAGGACTTTCAGCGCCGCCGCGACATCCGGATCCTCTGCTGGCCGGTTCAACAGCAGGCTGTAGCCGCTGAGCGCCCCGTCCGCGTCAATGACCAGGATGGTGACATCAGGATCCGCCAGGTACTCCCGGAAGTGCCGTTCGCTGAGCGTGTTGGCCAAGTGCGCGGCAATGTCCTCGGGTGACGACGACGGCGGGCACGCCAGCGGGAAGGTGACGGCCGCCAGGTCGGCGAGCCGGCCGGCGTCGTCCGTTGTTGCCTTTCGAATCGTGTGGGTCATGCAGGGATTCTACGTGCGCTTCCTAGGGCTTCGTGCTGAAGGCGGCGTCAAAGCTGGTCTGGGAGGCGGGGAAGTCGAACTTCTTCAGCGCGGCGAGGGCTTCCGGTGCGCCGTGGAGCCGGTCCATGCCGGCGTCTTCCCATTCGACGGAGATCGGCCCGTTGTAGCCGATCGCGGCCAGGGCGCGGAAAGACGATTCCCAGGGGACATCGCCGCGGCCGGCGGAGACGAAGTCCCAGCCCCGGCGCGGGTCGCCCCACGGCAGATGCGAGCCCATGACGGTGTTCCGGCCGGTCTGGCGCAGCTTGGTGTCCTTGCAGTCCACGTGGTAGATCCGGTCCTTGAAGTCCCAGATGAACGAGACGGGGTCGATGCCCTGCCACATGAAGTGGGACGGGTCCCAGTTCAGGCCGAACGCTTCACGGTGGCCGATCGCTTCGAGGGTGCGGACGGTGGTCCAGTAGTCGTAGGCGATCTCGGAGGGGTGGACCTCGTGGGCGAAGCGGACACCGCATTCGTCGAAGACGTCCAGGATGGGGTTCCAGCGGTCGGCGAAGTCCTGGTAGCCGGCCTCGATCACGGCGGCGGGGACGGGCGGGAACATGGCCACGTACTGCCAGATGGAGGAGCCGGTGAATCCGACGACGGTGTCCACTCCGAGGGCTTTGGCCAGCCGGGCGGTGTGTTTCATTTCCTCGGCGGCGCGTTGGCGGACGCCCTCGGGGTCGCCGTCGCCCCAGACTTTCGCGCCGACGATCGCTTCGTGGCGGAAGTCGATGGGGTCATCGCACACGGCCTGGCCCTTGAGGTGGTTGGAGATGGCCCAGACCTTGAGGTTGTACTTGGCCAGGACGGCGAGCTTGGACTCCACGTAGCCGGGCTCGTCCCAGCGCCAGGCGTCCAAGTGGTCCCCGGACACGGCGATTTCCAGGCCGTCGTAGCCCCAGCCGGAGGCCAGTTTGGCAACTTCCTCGAACGGGAGGTCGGCCCACTGGCCGGTGAACAGGGTATAGGGGCGGGGCATGTCAGGCTCCTTCGATGGCGGGAACGGGGGAAGTGGTGAGCTGGATGATGGAGGACTTGGCGTTGGCGGACTCTTCAATGGCGTTCAGGATCCGCTGCACCTCGAGGCCGTCCTCGAACGACGGCGACGGCGGGGTTCCGGTGCTGATGGCGGTGAGGAAGTCGCGGATCTCATGCGTGAACGTGTGCTCCCAGCCGATGATGTGGCCCTGCGGCCACCAGGCTTCAAGGTACGGGTGGTCGGGCTCGCTGACCAGAATCCGGCGGAAGCCCTGCTCGCGTGCGGGCCCGGTGGCGTCCAGGAAGCCGAGTTCGTTCAGGTTCTCCAGATCGAAAAGAATGGCGCCTTTTTCCCCATAGATCTCGAGTTTCAGCGAGTTCTTCCGGCCGGTGGCTACCCGGGAGACCTCCACGGAGGCGATTGCTCCGGAGGAGAGGGACAGCGTTGCCCAAGCGGCGTCGTCGACCGTCACGTCCTCCAGTCCGGTAGCTCCGGGACGCTGCGTGGTGAACGTGTGCGTCCGGCCGGACACGTCGGTGACCTGGTCCCCGAGCAGGAACAGCACCTGGTCGATCGCATGGGAGGCGATGTCCCCGAGCGCCCCTGAGCCCGCGGTCTCCTTTTTGAGCCGCCACGTCATGGGTGCGCTGTCATCAGCGAGCCAGTCCTGGAAGTAGGCGGCACGGACGTGCCGGACGGTCCCCAGCCTGCCCTCCGCAATCAGCTCCTTCGCGAGGGCCAAGGCCGGGACGCGCCGGTAGTTGAACCCCACCATGGACTGCACTCCTGCTGCCCGGGCAGCCTGCGCCGCTGCCGTCATGGCCTCGGCCTCAGCCAGGGTGTTGGCCAGCGGCTTCTCCAGAAGCACGTGCTTGCCCGCCTCGAGGGCGGCGATTGCGATCTCGGCGTGCAGCCAGCCCGGGGCGCAAATGTCAACGATGTCGATGTCATCGCGTTCGATGACCGTCCGCCAGTCGGTGGACGTTTCAGCCCAGCCGTACTTCCCGGCGGCCTCGGCAACCCCGGCGGCGTCCCGGCCCACCAGGACCTTCTGCTCAAACGCCGGGACATCGAAGTAGCTGGCGACGTTCCGCCACGCGTTCGAGTGGGCTTTGCCCATGAACGCATAACCGATCATCGCCACACCCAGCGGTGGGTTGTCCGGGTTGGTGCCGTCCGTGCTTTCGGGGGAGTTCATTGCCTGATTCCTAGAGGGTGGAAGCGGTGGGGTCCCAGTCCTCGGGGAGGGCCGGGGACGCGGGGGCGGAGCTTTCGACGTTGACAAAGGTGCCGGATTCAACGGATTCGGAAATCGAGACCATGGAGTCCAGGACGTGGTAGGCCAGGTCGCCCGTGGCGCGGTGTGGCACCCCGGCGCGGATGGAGCGCGCCATGTCCAGGACGCCCATGCCACGGCCGTTGGCGGGTCCCGTGGCCGGGACGGTGGTCCAGTCCTCGTCACCGGCACGCCACAGGCGGATGTCGCCGTCGAAATAGTTGGGGTCCGGCAGGGACAGCGTGGCTTCCGTGCCAGTGATTTCCACGAAGCCCATCCGCACGCGGGGGGATTCGAAGGAGAAGACGCTGTGCGAGGACGCGCCGCTCTCGAACTGCGCCATGGCCGACACATGCGTGGGCACCTCGACGGTGAACTCCTCGCCGGCCTTGGGCCCTGAACCAATGACCCGGACTTCCTTGGCTTTGGAGCCGATGGCCGCGACCCGACGCACGGAACCGAAGGTCTGGACCAGTGCGGTGAGGTAGTACGGTCCCATGTCGAACAGGGGCCCGGCGCCGTACTGGAAGAGGAACGCCGGGTTCGGGTGCCAGGATTCGGGACCAGGGGTCTGGAACGTGGTCATGGCGGTCAGCGGGGTGCCGATGTCGCCGCGCTCAATCAGCCGCCGCGCCGTCTGCAGTCCGGCGCCAAGGAAAGTGTCCGGTGCGCAGCCGAGCCGGATGCCGGCGGCGTCTGCAGCCTTAAGGAGGCCGAGCCCTGATTCGCGGTCCAGTGAGAACGGCTTCTCGGTCCAGACGTGCTTGCCGGCATTCACGGCGGCGGTGGCCACCTCCACGTGCGCGGCCGGGATGGTCAGGTTGACGATGATTTCGACGTCGGGATGGTTCAGCGCGGCGTCCACGCCGCCGGATTCGGGGATGCCGTATTCCTTCGCCCGGGCGGCGGCAGCATCCTCGAAAAGGTCGGCGATGACGTGGACCTTGAGGTCCGGGAAGGCCGTGAGGTTGTCCAGGTAGGCCTTGCTGATGTTTCCGGCGCCGATGACTGCGACGCCGACAGGTCCCCGGCCCGTTGAAGCTGCGGCGCTCATGCCTTTGCTCCTTCGGCAGCGTTGGATTCAGCGGCTTTCAGGAAAGCAAGGCTCTCCGCGATGCCTTCGAAGATGTCGCCCGCGTAGTCGTCGAACTCCACCACGCCGACTTCCAGGGATTTTGCTGCGGCGATGACGTCCAGAACCGGGACGTTGCCCTTGCCCGCGGGCTGCTGGGCTTTGGTGTCCGTGTTCAGCGGGCCGTCCTTGATGTGGATCAGCTTGACCCGGCTGCCCAGCTTGGTGAGGATGTCCACCGGGTCCTGGCCGCCCACGGCAACCCAGTAGGTGTCCACTTCGAGGACCAGTTCGGGGTCCAGGAGGTCTGCGAAGTACTCCAGCGCCGTGCGGCCCTCGATGGTTGATTCAAGTTCCCACGCGTGGTTGTGGTAACCCACGCGGATGCCGTGTTCGGCACCCTTCTTGGCTGCTGCATTGAGTTTGGCTGCGGTGGCCTGGATGTCCTCGGCGGACTGCCAGTGCTCGGCTGGAAGGTAGGGGTCGATCACGGTGGTGATGCCCAGTTCTTTGGCTGCCGCGAAGATTTCGTCCTGGTCCTGGCTGAGGAGGGGGGCGTGTCCGGACGGGGCGGTGAGGCCGTTTTCCTTCAGCGCGGCGCCGAGTTCCTTGGCCGTGGCCACGAAGTTGTAGGGCTCAACCTGGGTGAAGCCGATCTCCGCGACCTTGCGGATGGTGCCGGGCAGATCCTCCTGGATGGCGTTGCGCAGGGTGTAAAGCTGGATCGAGTAGGACATCGTGTTTCCTTTACGGGAGTTGTCGGTTCTGGAAGACAAGTTGGTTTTGAGGCTAGCGGCCAGCGAGGGATCCGCCGATACCGCCCACGCTGAAGTACTTGTTCAGCGCGGCGAAGACGATGACCGGCGGGAGCATCATAACCACGGCGAGGGCCATGACTGAGGTCCAGTCCGTCTGGTTCTGCTGGAAGAAAGACTGCACGCCCATGGGCAGTGTGAAGATCTCGGTGGAGCGCAGGAACACGATGGCAACGAGGTAGTCGTTCCAGGCCAGCAGGAAGGCGAAGATCGCCGTGGACAGGATGCCCGGAAGAGAGTTCCGCAGCACCACTTTGGTGAAGGAGCCGAAAACGGAGCAGCCGTCGATCCAGGCGGCTTCTTCCAGGCTCATCGGGATGGAGTCGAAGTAGGCGGCCATCATCCAGGTGGCCACTGTCATGGTGGAGCCGACGTAGATGATGGTCAGGCCCATCAGGTTGTCCACGAGGCCCATCCCTGCGAACAGGATGAACAGTGGCACCACCGAGGTGATGATAGGCAGGGACTGCATAACAAACAGCAGCAGCGAGTAGCCGGAGACGGCCTTGCTGCGGCCGCGGGAAAGGACGTACCCGGCGGGCGCTGCGACAGCCACGGACACGGCCACCGTGCTGAGGGTGGTGGTGAGGCTGTTCTGCAGCCAGGTGGAGGCCAGCGTTTCTGAGAAGACCGAGCCAAAGTTCTCCAGCGTGAAGCCGGTGGAGGTGCTGGTGGGGCCGGGCGTGAAGGCGAGCACCACCGTGACCATGATGGGCACGAGGACAATCACGGTGATGGCCAGGATCAGGACGAACCGCCACCACTGACCGGTGTGGCCGGCCTCAGAGAGGACGCGGCGGTTATTGGTGGGGCCGGCGACGCCGAGGAGAGGGCCGGACTCGGGATGGGCGTGGACTGCTGCGCTCATTATTCGACGCTCGACTTTCGTATCTGGCGGTACAGGAGAACGGAGACGACCACCAGGGTCATGGTCATCAGGAAGGCGATGGCAACGCCGGGTCCGGTCTGGAAGTCCTGGAAGACGCTGCGGTAGGCCAGGACAACGAGGGACGTGGTGGCGTCCACCGGGCCGCCGCCGGTGAGCAGATAGATGGTGGGGAAATCGTTGACGCAGAAGATAGTCATCAGGATCCAGCTGATGTATGTGGACCGGGCGATCAGTGGCAGCGTGATCTGGCTGAACTGCTGCCAGGGGGTGGCGCCGTCCATGCTTGCCGCTTCGTAGACGGTGCTGTCCACGGAGGCCAAGGCCGCCGAAATCATCATCATCATGAAGGGGAAGCTGATCCATACTTTGAACACCATGACGGTGACGGCGGCGAGGGTGGGGTCGGCGAGGAAGAGCGGGGTGCCGAGGCCGAGGTTCCGGAACAGGGAGGGAACCAGGCTGCCGGGCGTTGCGACGAGCCAGTTCCAGGCGGTGGAGGACACCACGATCGGGACCACCCAGGGCAGGAGCAGCAGGACCTTGAAGGTGCTGCCCGCAGGAATCTTCGTGCGGAGCAGGAGTGCGAGCCCCAGGCCCACGAGCCAGGAGCCAAAGACTCCGACGATGGTGAACAGCAGGGTGAATCGGGCTGCACGCCAGAAGGCGTCGGAGCTGAGGACGTTGGCGAAGTTCTCGCCGCCGACGAAGTTGCCCGTCTCGATCAGCGAGCCGTCATGGGTGGCCTGAACGCCTGCCTCAACCAAGGGGTAGCCGTGGATGAGCACGAGCAGGATGACCGAAGGCAGCAGGAGCCAGAAGAACGTCCGGCTGGTCTGTGCGCTGAGTTTGCTTTTGCGGTTTGCGGTGCCCCCGGGCCCGCCAGGGGCAATTCCCCGGCGGGCCCGGCTGAGGCCGGATCTGGCTGTCGTCAGTGCCATGGAAAGGGCCGCTTATTTCTTGATGACGGATTTAAGGCCGGACTCGAACGCCTGCAGTGCGGACTTCGCGTCGGTCTTGCCGGTGAGGATGGTCTGGGTGAACTGGTTCAGGGCCTGGCCGCCGTCGAGTACTGCGAGGTTGTCGTTGAGTACCGTTCCCTGGGATGCGAAGGTCTTGGCGATGGGCTGCCATTCTTTGACGATCTTGACGTTGTTCGGATCGCTCGAGAACTCGGGGAGTTCGGTGATGGATTTGAAGACCGGCAGGGCGTTCATGAGCTTCTGCTTCCACAGTTCCTTCAGCTGGCTCATGTAGTGGACCAGGAAGGCTTCGGAGGATTCCTGCGAAGGGGTGTTCGTGTACATCATGATGTTGTTCGGGAACACAAGTCCGCCCTTGTCGCCGTGCGGTCCGGCGATGGGGCTGGCCACCACGATGTCGCCGGAGGTATCACCGACGCGCTGGGGGACGCCCAGGACGTAGGGGCCGAAGGCTGCCTTCTTGTCCTTCCACATGGCGTTGAGGTTTTCGGTGGTGTAGCTCACCGACGCCGGGTCGATGATTCCGTTGGAGACCAGTTCGAGGAGGAACTCGATGGCCTCGACGTTGCGGTCGTTCATGACGTCGAGTTCGCCGTCCTTGCTGAACACTCCGCCGCCGTTGTTGACCATCATCATGATCATGGAGTGGTTACCAATGTTGTTGCCGGCACCGGAACCGGTGGCGAAGCCGAAAGCGCCGATGGTCTTGAGCTTCTTGCCGGCCTCCAGGAGGGAAGCCCAGTCCGTGGGAACTTCCAGGCCCACCTGCTCGAAGAGGGATTTCCGGTACCAGAACACGCGCATGTCCAGCTGCCAGGGGACGGCCACGTAGCCCTTGTCAGACTTGAACGGCTCCAGAACGCCTGGCAGGAAGTCGTCGAACTGGCCGTTGCTCTTGAGCTGGTCAATGACCTTGTCCGCGTACGCGATCTGGCCCTGCTTCTCGAACTGGAAGGCCTGGAAGCCACCACCGGTGGACACCGCTGGTCCGGTCTTGGAGGCGATGGCCGAGGAGAACGTCTGGTAGAAGTTGTTCCACTGGATGGTCTGATAGCTTGCTTTGAGATTGCCCGACGCGGGGGCATAGCCTTCCGCGATCTTCTTTGCGGCGTCGTTATAGGCGGGCGTGGCCCAGGGCATGTCCCAGAACTTGATGACGCCGCTGGCGCCGCCGCCCTGCGATGCGGAGCCGCCGCCACAGGCTGCCAGGAGCGGAACCGATGCGGCTGCGGCGGTCAGGCCGAGGAAGCCTCGGCGGGAGAGTGCGGAAGATGCTGCGGAGGATTTGTTGAACATGGTTTTCCTTTCGGGAGCCGGTCCGTTGAGCTGGCCGGTCCTTCTCGTCACTGAGTGTTGAAGGAGCTACTGCATAAAGAGGAAGTGCTGGTACTGCGGTCAGACGGTGAGCCGGCGGACAGTGGAGGTCAGGGTGGCGAACTGCTCAAGATCGCTGCCCGGTGTGCCGGACAGCAGCTGGTCGCGGAGCCGCGTCCAGCTGTGCCGGTGGGTGGATTCGTAAAGTGAGGGAAGGGTCGTGGCGCCGTCTGCGGTGACGGTGCGTACTTCCGCGGGCCAGGCGGCGGATGGATCGGGAAGTACGACGTCGGCACGCCCGGAGGCGGTCAGGATGGACACTTTTGCGGTGGCCGGCACTGCGGACGTCAGGACGCCGTGCAATACCAGGGGCGCACCGTTGGAAAGCCTGCCTGCCACCACGTAGCCGTGCGGGGTGCGTTGCACCGATTTCCACCCGGACACCTCAACCCCGCAGGTGAGGATTGCGGCCAGGTGCTCGGTCAGCAGCGCTGCGGCATCGCTTCCAGCCGCAGCATGTGCCACGGAGTCCACCAGGACGGCGTCGGCCAGATTCTTTGCCAAGAGGTCCCGGACGTCTTCCTGCGTCTCGGCCAGCACAGGATTTCCTGCCCACTGCTGGTCAAGGACCACTGCAGCGCCGTGCTCTTTTGCGACCGCGGCCAGCGCAGCAGGATCTTCAGCCTGCGGGTTGATTACTACCACCCCCTTGGCGCCGTGGCGGATAGCGGCGTCCGCGCGTCCGGTCCAGCCTGCGTAGCCCGCAATGGCGACGAGGTCGGCAGCAGCATCGGCGGGCTTGAGAGAAACGGGGAGGGAAGAGACGACGGCGGCGACGGCGCCTGCCGCTTCGGCGTCGGCGTCTGCCTGGACTGACAGTTGGGCGGTCATACTGTGGCCTCCTGGCGGGTTGCTGCTTGAACGTCCACGCGGGCGGCAGCCGCCTCGGCTATGGCCAGGGCGAACTCGAGGTCGTGGAGGAGGGTCACACCGGAAGGGGCCTGGCCGCTACCCCTGGCCAGGTCTGCCAGGGCGCGCCATTCACCTTCGTAGCCGTTATGGCCGAACGGGCCAAGGACAGTGGTCTTCCCTGCTCGGCGCAGCTGGGCCGTCGCCGAGCCGGCGTGGACATAGGAGGGGGTGAAGTCGATCTTGAGGGCGGCGTCGTCACCGATGGCTTCGAACTCCCAGGCCGGCTCCCACGTGGCGTTCATGGCCGCCCGCAGTTCGATGGTGACGTGGCCTGCCCGGAGGGAGATCACGTAACCGAAGGGCTTGACGATCTCGGCGTGAAGCACTTCCACGGCCGCGAAGTCGGGGGTGAACCGCCGCACCAGGGGCAGATCATGGATAGCCAGGCCCATCACTCCGCCGGTGAGCATCGCCTTGATGACCTCCGGATCGGTGCCGTCACGAGCCGGCATGGGGGTGCGCCCCACGATCTCGGTGGCGAAGTCCTCGAACCTGGGATTGGGCGGCAGGACGATGGAGGACCTGATGGTGTGCACCTGTTCCGGGAGGTCGCCCCACGCGGCCTCCGCCGCGAGCCAGCCCGGATCGAAGGTGTGCATTGCTCCGACGATGATGGGAATCCTGGTTTCAGCAGAGACGGCCGAGATGCTGGCGGCCTCGTCGCCGCTCATGGCGAACGGCTTCTCGCACAGCACTGCCTTTTTGCCTGCACGGCAGGCCGCGATGACCTGGGCGGCATGGAACTGGTGCGGGCTGCAGATGGCCACCACGTCCACCAAAGGGTCCGCGAGCAGTTCCTCCATGCTGGTGCTGAAGGCTGCTCCCACCCGGTTCGCCACGGACTCCGCAACTGCAGGGTCAACGTCCATGATGTGCCGGACTTCGAGGATGTCCTGCAGTCGGGCGAGGGATGGCAGGTGGATGGCCTGCGTTACCGGGCCGGCGCCGAGTATTCCGACGCCGAGGACGGCGGGTGCTGCCTGGGATTGGCTCAACAAGCTCTTACCTCTTTGTAGTCGCGAATAGAGAAACCGGGCCTGTCCTGGAAACCCGCGGTGGGGTGAGTCGGCTCACAACTCAAGCTAGAGGGACTTTTGCCGAGCGTCAAGCAAAAGTTGCTAACTTGATGGAAGTCTTTTTTGGTGTGACACGCAGAAGCTCCATGTGTTATCACTGGTTCATGAGCTCAACGCCCGTTACTGACACCGTCGCCACTGACAATGGCGGCAGTCTCTCCCGCGCCGGCGATCTCTTCCAGTTGCTTCGGGACGGCAAGGCCCGCACCCGCGCGGAACTCGCGTTCAGCACGGGGCTTGCCCGTTCCACCGTGGCGTCGCGGATCGACGCACTGATCCACTCAGGACTCGTGGGCCCGGCGGGGGAGGCGAACTCCAGTGGCGGCAGGCCGCCGTCGCGCTTTGCCTTCAACCCGGCGGCACGCGCCGTACTAGCTGTCGACGTCGGCGCCACCCATGTGATTGTTGCCGTCACCGATCTGGGCGGCAGAGTCCTGGCCGAGCAGCGGCTCGTGCAGGACGTCGCCGACGGCCCGGAAACGGTGCTGGACAGGGTGGTTGGGGAAGGGCTTTCGCTCCTCGCCCAGGCCGGGCGCAGCGTGAATAGCCTGGCCGGCGTGGGGATCGGGTTGCCGGGGCCTGTGGAGCACAGCACCGGAAGGCCGGTCAAGCCGCCCATCATGCCCGGCTGGGACGGGTTCGACGTGGTCCGCTACGTGCAGCGCTCGCTGCCCGTCCCGGTCCTGGTGGACAACGATGTGAACATCATGGCACTGGGTGAACGGACCGCCCATTGGCCCGAAGAGGACAACTTCCTGCTCATCAAGGTTGCCACCGGTATCGGCTCGGGCATTATCAGCAGCGGCCAACTGCAGCGGGGCGCCAACGGAACTGCCGGCGATCTTGGCCACGTGCGCGTTCCGCGTGGTGACGAAGTGTTGTGCCGGTGCGGCAACTATGGCTGCCTCGAGGCGCTGGCATCGGGGCCGGCCGTGGCTGCGGTTCTTAACAGGCAGGGTGTGCCTGCAACCAAGGGCAGCGACGTGCTGCGCCTGGTGGGCGAAGGCAACTTGCAGGCTATCCAGGCCTTGCGCCAGGCCGGCCGGGATGTCGGCGACGTGCTGGCCACCGTGGTGAACCTGCTCAACCCGTCAGTCATTGTCATCGGCGGAAGCCTTGGCCAGGCGGGCGAGCACCTGATGGCCGGCGTCCGCGAAGTGGTATACCGGCGCTCGCTGCCGTTGGCCACCACGCACCTGAGAATCGCCCTTTCCGTGGCCGGGGACCAGGCCGCGATTCTTGGTGCCAGCCAGATGGTCACGCAACACGTGTTGTCGCCTGCAGCCATAGAGGCGACGCTCCAGGCGGCCGGCTAAACACCCTTACGCAGTGATTACGCGGACCGGCGAACCCTCAAGCCACGCCTTGACGTCCTCGAGCGCGCCCCCGTAGAACTGCCGGTAGCTCTCCGCTGTGACGTAGCCAAGGTGCGGGGACAGTACTGTGTTGGGGGCGCTGAGCAGCGGGTGGCCCGCGGGAAGTGGTTCCTGGTCAAAAACGTCCAGGGCCGCGCCCCGGATCCAGCCCTCGTTCAAGGCCCGCACCAGGGAATCCTGGTTCACCAGCGGACCTCGCGAAGTGTTCACCAGGATGCCTTCCGGCCCCAGGAGCCGCAGTTCCTGCTCACCCACGATGTCCTCGGAACGGGGAGACAGCCGCAGGTGGATGGTGACGACGTCGGAATTCCTGAAAAGGTCCTCCTTGCTGACCTTCTGAACGCCGGCATCCGCGGCGGCCTCAGCGGTGAGATTCTGGCTCCAGGCGAGCACCTCCATGCCGAAGGCCTGCCCGTACCCGGCGATCCGCCGCCCGATCTTGCCCAGGCCCACGATGCCCAGGGTCTTGCCGGACAATTCCATCCCCACCGAGGTCTGCCACGTGCCGGCCCGCAGCGAGTTCTCCTCGGCCGGGAGGTTGCGGGCGATCGCGAGCAGCAAGGCCCAGGTCAGCTCGGGCGCGGCGGTGGGGGACCCGGGCGTGCCGCACACGGTGATGCCGAGTTCCGTTGCTGCGGCCACATCGATGGCGGCGTTGGCCATGCCCGTGGTCACCAGAAGCTTCAGCCCCGGGAGCCGTTCCAGCACGGTGCGGGGGAACGGGGTCCGCTCCCGCATCGCAATGACGATCTGGTAGTTGGCGAGCGCCGCTGCCAGGGCGTCCTCGGACTGGAAGTGCTCGCGGAAGACGGACGTTGCGATGCCGTCCTGTTCCAGGGAGGCCCAGTCGGCGAAGCCGTGCGCCACGTCCTGGTAGTCGTCGAGGATGGCAAGCCGTTGCTGCATGTCTGTTCCTTCGTCCGAGGGTGCGGCTTTTGTACCCGCACGTTGGGGCCCGCCGGTGTGAGCTCCATCGTATGCCAGGGCGCCATGACGTTGCCTGGCGTCCGGGGCAATACGCCGTGATAGCAATGGAAGTGATGAAATCCTATTTAGCCACCGCGGAATCCTCATGAGCGGACAGTTCCTGGCCAAAGTTCCCAAGGGCTGGATCCTCCTGGCCTGCATCGGACTGCTGGCGCTGAACCTGCGTGGGCCCTTCGTTGCCGTTGCTCCGGTGGTTGACCTGATGCAGGCCGACCTCGGATTTACCCCCGTGATGTTGGGCCTGCTGACCAGCATCCCGGTGCTGTGCTTCGCGCTCGCCGCGTCTCTGGCGTCACTGGCCACACGGAAACTCGGCGCGGAGTTCGCCGTCTCCCTCACCATCCTGGGCGTCCTGGCAGGCGTGATTGTGCGCTCGGCGGGAGGCCCGGGACCGGTGGTCGTGGGCACGGTGATGATCGGCCTGGCCATCACGGTGGGCAATATCGCCGTGCCGTTGATTATCCGCCGCGACTTCTCCCCGTTGCGCCAAGGGACCGCCATGGGTGTGTACACCGCGGCTCTGAACATCGGATCATTCCTGACATCCATGGTCACGGCTCCCTTGGCCGAGCTGGCCGGTTGGCGGGTGGCCCTGGTGTCCGTGGGCGTCCTGGCCGTGATTGCCATTGTTTTCTGGACCCTCGCCGTGGGCGCCCGCACCGCGTTTGTGCCCTCCCGCACCGTGGTGGCCGGCGGGCAGGAGCACCCGGCCGTCAAGGGTTCCGGCTGGATTACCGCCGGGCTCACCGCAGGCTTCGCCGGCCAGGCGTTTTCCTATTACGCGGTGACAGCGTGGCTGCCGAGCTATCTCAACGACGAGCTTGGCATGTCTGCTTCGGCGGCCGGGGCAGGCTCATCGCTGTTCCAGATCTTCGCCATTGTTGGCGGCCTGGGAGTGCCCTTCGCGGCCAAGTATTTCAGTACGACGACGACGGCTGTCACCGTGGGGTTGTTGTGGACGGTCGTGCCGGCCGGGCTGCTGCTGGCGCCGGAACTGTGGTGGCTGTGGTCCACGTTCGGCGGCATCGCGCAGGGCGGCGGGATCACGCTGATCTTCATCGCCATCATCAAGCTGGCCCGGGACCAGGTGTCCGCGGGCCGGATGTCCGCCACGGTCCAGGGGCTCGGTTACTGCTTCGGGGCGGTGGCCCCGCCGCTGGTGGGCTTCGTGCACGACGCCTCGGGTTCGTGGACCCCGGCGCTGCTGGTGATCCTGGGCTCGGTGCTGATGTTCTTCGTCTGCACAACCCTGGCCGTGCGGCTGGTGCCGAAAGGACGCTGACGCGTCCCGCCGTCGTACGTTCCCTTGTCCCCTGCATGATTTACCGACGCTCTCTCACTTAACGCAGCTTAACGACCGACGCTCTCTCACTATCTTGAGGATAGTGAGAGAGCGTCCCGGGTTTTCTTGCATTAAGTGAGAGAGCGTCCGCGGGTCACAAGGGGTGTTCCGTCGCCGGGCCGGCTCCCCGGATCTCGGGGTTGCCTGTTGCGAAGGGCATGCCTGCCCGGCGGACGGAAATCTATTCAGTGGGCTTGCTGCAGCCCTAGGCCGCGGCGAGTTCCTCTTTGGTTGCCTTTTCGCGGGCCTCGGTGAGGTAGCTGGCGTAGGCGGGGAGGGTCAGGAAGGACGGGAAGTCCTGGCCGAGGGTGACTTCCTCGAAGATGTCGCGGGAGTCTTCGAAGCGGTCGCCGTCGAAGCGTTCCAGGCGTGCGAACTCTTCGTCGAGCAGTTCCTCGATCCACTGGTGGGTGATGATTTCTCCACGGTCGGTGATGGCGCTGGCGAACATCCACTGCCAGATCTGGGAGCGGGAGATTTCCGCGGTGGCGGCGTCTTCCATGAGGTTGTGGATGGCGACGGCGCCGTTCCCGCGGAGCCAGGACTCGATGTAGCGGATGCCTACCTCGATGTTGTTCCGGATGCCCTGCTCGGTGATGGTGCCTGTCGTGGTGGCCACGTTGATGAGGGCGCGGTCATCGGGGATGACGTCTTCGCGGGTGCGGTCCAGCTGGTTGGGACGCTTGCCGAGGGTGGCGTCGAACACTTCGCGGCAGACGGGCACGAGGTCCGGGTGGGCCACCCAGGAGCCGTCGAAGCCGTCGTTGGCCTCGCGGGTCTTGTCGGCACGGACCTTCTCGAATGCGTTGGTGTTGGCGGCTTCGTCCTTGCGGTTGGGGACGGCGGCGGCCATGCCGCCGATGGCCATGGCGCCGCGCTTGTGGCAGGCACGGACCAGCTGTTCGGTGTAGGCGCGCATGAACGGCTGGGTCATGGTCACCTGGGCACGGTCCGGCAGGACGAACCGGGGGCCGCGGGTACGGAAGTTCTTGATCAGGGAGAAGATGTAGTCCCAACGGCCGGCGTTCAGGCCTGACGCGTGATCGCGCAGTTCGTAGAGGATCTCCTCCATTTCGAACGCGGCGGTGATGGTCTCGATCAGCACGGTGGCGCGGATGGTGCCCTGCGGGATGCCGAGCAGGTCCTGGGCGAGGACGAAGATGTCATTCCACAGCCGTGCCTCGAGGTGGTTCTCGATCTTGGGCAGGTAGAAGTACGGGCCCTTGCCCTGGGCCAGGAGGCGGCGGGCGTTGTGGAAGAAGAACAGGCCGAAGTCCACGATGCCGCCGGCCACCGGGGCGCCGTCGATGAGCATGTGCTTTTCGGGCAGGTGCCAGCCGCGGGGGCGGACCACGATGGTGGGCAGTTCCCCGGCCGGGCGGAGCTTGTATTCCTTGCCCTCAGGAGAGGTGAAATCGATCCGGCGTTCCAGCGCATCGGTGAGGTTCAGCTGGCCCTTGATGACGTTCCGCCACGTGGGGGTGGAGGAGTCCTCCATGTCAGCGAGCCATACCTTCGCGCCGGAGTTCAGCGCGTTGATGGTCATTTTCTTGTCCACCGGTCCGGTGATCTCCACCCGGCGGTCCTCCAGGCCCGGGGCCGGGGGAGCGACGCGCCACGACGGGTCGTTGCGGATGTCCTCGGTTTCGCGGAGGAACCTCGGATCCTGGCCGCCGGCGATGTCCGCCCGGCGGGTCCTGCGTGCCTGCAGCAGTTCCTGCCGGCGCTCGGCCGTGGCCCGGTGCAGCTTGGCGACAAACTCCAGTGCATCCGGAGTAAGAACCTCGTCCTGCCGGCAAATGGGCTGCGCGGCCAAAGTGATCCCGTTGATGGTGAAGCTGTCAGTGAAGGTGTTCATTTCAATCTCCTGGAGCTGTGCCCAAACTGGGTAGCAGTAAGTGTCGTTTTGAGCCTCCAAAACGACACTTAGTGCTACTTACTTGGGGAAAATTAGTGGAATTGGCCTTCTTCGGTGGATCCCACCAGTGCCAGGGTTGATGCGTTCGGGTTGAGCGCAGTTGCAATGTCGTCGAAGTAGCCGGTGCCGACTTCGCGCTGGTGCTTGGTCGCGGTGTAGCCGCGGGACTCGGAGGCGAATTCCTTCTCCTGCAGCTCGACGTAGGCGCTCATGCCTTCACGGGCGTAACCGTGGGCGAGATCGAACATCGAGTAGTTCAGGGCGTGGAAACCGGCCAGGGTGATGAACTGGAACGTGAAGCCCATGGCGCCGAGTTCACGCTGGAACTTCGCGATCGTGGCGTCGTCCAGGTGCTTGCGCCAGTTGAACGACGGCGAGCAGTTGTAGGAGAGCATCTGGTCCGGGAAGTCAGCCTTGACGGCCTCGGCGAACTTGCGTGCCAGCTCCAGGTCCGGGGTGCCCGTCTCCATCCAGATGAGGTCAGAGTACGGGGCGTAGGCCTTGGCACGGGCGATGCAGGGTTCGATGCCGTTGCGGACCTTGTAGAAGCCCTCCGGGGTGCGCTCGCCGGTGACGAATTCCTGGTCGCGGGGATCGACGTCGGAGGTGATCAGGGTGGCTGCCTCGGCGTCGGTGCGGGCGATGACCACCGAGGGGGTGCCGGCGACGTCGGCCGCCAGGCGGGCCGCGTTCAGTGTGCGGACGTGCTGCTGGGTGGGGATGAGGACCTTGCCGCCGAGGTGGCCGCACTTCTTCTCCGAGGCGAGCTGGTCTTCCCAGTGCACACCTGACGCGCCGGCCTGGATCATGGATTTCATGAGCTCGTAGGCGTTCAGCGGGCCGCCGAAGCCGGCCTCGGCGTCGGCAACGATCGGTACCATCCAGTCCTCAACGGTCTGGATGCCTTCGGAGAATTCAATCTGGTCGGCGCGGAGGAGTGCGTTGTTGATGCGGCGCACCACTGTTGGAACCGAGTTGGCCGGGTAGAGGGACTGGTCCGGGTAGGTGTGGCCGGAGTTGTTGGCGTCGGCGGCAACCTGCCAGCCGGAGAGGTAGATGGCGCGGAGGCCGGCCTTGACCTGCTGCACGGCCTGGTTGCCGGTCAGGGCGCCCAGGGCGTTGGTGTACCCGCCGGTCTTGTGCTCTTCGGTGAGCTGCTTCCACAGCTTCTCGGATCCGCGGCGGGCCAGCGTGTGCTCTTCGGAGACGCGGCCGCGGAGCTTGACGACGTCCGAGGCCTTGTAGTCACGGGTCACACCTTCCCAGCGGGGGTTTGCGGCCCACTCAAGCTCCAGGGCGGTGGCCTGCTGTTCGGGCGTCTGCTGGGTGGGCTCAAATGCTGCAGTCATCGTTGTCTCCTTGATTGAGCTCCGGGTGGTTATCTGCCGGCCGAAGCTGCTTCCTTGCAGCTCCGGCCAGCTTCCCGGTGCGGTGTTTCTTTCCGTGATTACTACTTTTCAGCACTTCACAACACTTCTCTAGGGGAAAACCATGGAAAGAAATGCATTTCTTCGCGTATGCTCAAGAAATGACGCCTGGAAGCTGGAACCGCGAAGTTGTACTGCCACCGTCGTCCGCCGCCTCCCCGGAACTGGACGTCATCAGCCTGGGCCGCCGCGTGCGGCATCTGCGCAAGCAGGCCGGGTACACACTCGATGACTTGGGCGCCGCCGTCGGGACCGCCCCCAGCCAGTTGAGCCTGATTGAAAACGGCAAGCGGGAGCCCAAACTTTCCCTACTGCAGGGGCTGGCCGCAGCCCTGAACGTGAGCATCGACCAGTTGCTTGGCGCCGAGCCGCCGAGCCGCCGCGCGGCCCTGGAAATTGAGCTGGAACGCTACCAGCGCGGGCCCCTGTACGAGTCTCTTAATCTGCCCAAAATCCGCATCAGCTCGCGGCTTCCGGTCGATGTGTTGGAGGCGCAGGTGGGGCTGCTGCATGAGCTCGAACGCAAGCTGAACGAGCAAGTGGCGACGCCGGAGGAAGCCCGCCGCGCGAACGGTGAACTGCGTGCCATGATGCGTGAGCGCGGCAACTACTTCCCGGAGTATGAGGCCGAGGCGCAGAAGGTCCTGGGGCTGGTGGGTTACACGGCCGGGCCGCTGAGTCAGCACGTCATCGCCGACATCGCCGAGAAGCTCGGATTCACCCTCCATCACGTGAGCGACCTGCCGCATTCCACCCGTTCAGTGACGGATTTGAAGAATCACAGAATTTACCTGACGCAGAGCCAGCGGCAGGACCACGACCCCCGCTCGGTGCTATTGCAGGCGCTGGGGCACTACGTCCTGGGGCACGAGACGCCGAAAAACTACGGCGACTTCCTCGGCCAGCGGGTGGCCACGAACTACTTCGCGGCCGCGCTCCTGCTGCCCGAGCAGGCCACCGTGGACTTCCTGCAGAAGGCCAAGGCTGCCAAGGAAATCGCGGTTGAGGACATCCGTGACGCCTTTGCCGTCTCCTACGAGACCGCCGCGCACCGCTTCACCAACCTGGCCACGAAGCACCTGGGCATCACCACCCACTTCCAGAAGACCCACAAGAGCGGCATCATCTACAAGGCCTACGAGAACGACGGCGTGACGTTCCCGATGGACCACACCGGCGCCATCGAGGGCCAGCCGTCATGCAAGGCGTGGACGTCGCGGGCGGTGTTTGATGTGCCGGACAAGTTCAGCGCGTACAGCCAGTACACGGATACTCCGTCCGGCACATATTGGTGCACGGCCCGGACGGAGCGATCGGCCAGCGGCGAGTTCTCCCTGAGCATCGGGGTGCCGTACCAGCACGTGAAGTGGTTCCGCGGCCGGGAAACCACGGCGCGCGAAAAGTCCACATGCCCCGACCCGAACTGCTGCAAGCGGCCCCCGGCAGCGCTGGCCTCCGAGTGGGCCGGAAACGCCTGGCCGGCGGCTCGCGCCAACACGCACCTGCTGGCCGCGATGCCGCCCGGCGCGTTCCCCGGCGTGGACGAGACCGAGGTCTACTCGTTCCTGGCTGCGCACTCGCGGAGCTGACCGCGGGCGTCACGCAGAGCATGCTTATGGTTCAGTCCCGGGCAGCTTTCGGCTGGAAATCCCCTGAAATCCTCGGTTTGCAGGCCCTTTTGGTGGACGAAGCCCGCTGAAAGCGTGCTGTGCGTGACGCGGCAGCCAGCCAACGTGCCACCCGATTCGCCCCACCTACCCGTGGAGCTCCCGGTACGCCGCAACGGCGCCGGGGTGCAGGGGCAAACCCGCGGTGTTGATCAAGGATTCCGGACTCAGGAACTGGACCCCCAGGCTGGAACGCGGAATCAGTTCCTCGGCGTGGCCCACCAGCAATTCGACGGTCCGCTTGACGGTACGGTCATCAAGATCGCTCCGGCACAGCAGCAGGTTCGCCACGCCCACGGTCCACACGGCCGGAATGCCCGCGTAGGCGCCCGCCGGGATCAGCACCCGGTCGTAGAAGACGCCGTATTTCGCCCGCAGTGCCGGCAGCAGCGGCGACAGATCGAGGAAACCCAGCCCGACGTCGTCGTTCGCGGCGGCAATGGCCGCGGTAGGCACGCCGCCTGACCAGAACAACGCGTCGACCGTTCCGTCCCGCAGTGCCGCGAGGCCCTCGTTGAGGCCGAGGCTCAGCACCGTGACGCCGCCGGCGGTGCCCGCAGTGCTGCTCAGCCCGGCAGCCTCGAGCAGCCGCGGAGTGGTCAGCGACGTCCCCGAGCCGGGCTCGCCGACAGCCACGGTCCGGCCGGCAAGCCCGCTAATGTCCCGGATCCCGCTGTTGTGCCGGATGACGCAGTGGACGTAATTTTCATACACCTTTCCGACGGCGGAAAGTCCGACGGCGGGCGACTCACCCACCGCTGTGCTTCGGGCAGCCGAATCCGCGAGCGCGACGGCGAACGTGGCTTTGCCGGTCAGCAGATGTTCGAGGTTGTCCAGGCTGCCGCCGGTAGTCAGCGCCGTGGCCAAGCCGGCCACCCCGTGACGTTGGAGGGATGCCGCCAGCAGCTCGGCGAACTCCAGGTAGAAGCCGCCAGGCTCGCCGCCGGCCACGGTGACGGTGGCCGGGCGGTCCGTCGGCGTGCACGCACCCAGGCCCGGCAGGAGCAGCCCGGATAAACCGGCCGCGAGTCCGGCCTTGAGGACGGTTCGCCGCGGGGGATCAGGGGGAAGCGGGGGACTCGTGGGCAAGGCTCGCGCTCCGGCCAGGCGCCCCCCGAACAGGTCACCCACGCGGAGCCGCCTGCTCCGGCCCGGTCTGTTCCGGCCCGGCAAAACTTCCCGGCAGCTCCGCGGCCCACGGAAACTCGAGGCGCGCGATCAGGCCATGCGGCGAGGCCTCGGCAAGCACCAGCAGGCCACCGTTGGCGGCTGCCAGCTTGTCCACGATGGTCATGCCCAGCCCGGTGCCGCGGATGCTCCGGTGCGCCGGGGACCGCCAGAAGCGGCTGGTGGCCGCTGTCCGTTCGTCGGCGGAAAGCCCGGGGCCGTCGTCGGACACTTCGATGGCCACCGTGTCTTGGCGCTCGCGGGCAGCAACCGAGATGTGGGCGCCGGGAGCGTACTTGATGGCGTTGTTCAGAAGTTCGCCGACCATCTGGGCCAGCTCTGCGGCGCTGCACGCGATGTGCACGGCGGGGGCCGGCGGATCTGCCAGCAGGATCGATGCTCCGCCGCGCTGGGCGGCGGGGCCCGCCCGTTCGGTTTCTTCCTGCAGGACCGGGTACGGATCAAGCGGCGCCTGTGCCGCGGGCGACGGGGTTCCCAGCGGGCCCCGTGCGGAGTCCTCGGAGGCCCGGTGCTCGGCGGACGCCAGCCGCAAAACGCCGTCCAGGATCTCCTCCACACGTTCGAGCTCGGCCAGCACCCCTGCGGCGGCGTCGTGCTCCCGGGCGGTCTTCAGTTCCAGCTGCAGCAAATCGATCCTGAGCCGCAGCGCCCCCACGGGATTGCGTAGCTCGTGCGACGTGTCAGCTATCAGTTGCCGCTGCGAATCGAGGCTGTGGCTGACGGTCTGCGCCATGGTGGTGAATGAACGGCTCAGTTCCCGCAGTTCCGGCGGCCCGGCCTCCGGAAGCTGTCCGGTCCGGCCCGTTGCCTCAAGTTCCGTGACGGCGGCGTTCAGCCGATGCACGGGGCGCAGCACCCACTCGGTCACGCGGGCCGCACCAAGCAGTAGCACCGCAGCCAGGACCGCCGCTGCCACTGCGACGATGAGCCACCGCTCCCGAAGTTTCTGCCGGGCCGCGTCCAGTTTGACCTCGAGGACCGCCTCGCCCAGGACCTGGCTCGCGCTGCCGAAGGAGCGGGAGATCACCTCGGAGGAAGGCCCGAACGGCTGCAGCGGGCTGAGCGTGGTGTCGCTAAGGTTCAGGTTCGCCCTGGCCACCGCGTCCCGGACGTCCGGCCGGTCCTCGCTCAGGCCACCGGAGCGCAGGGTTCCCTGCTGGAGACGGATCAGGACTCCTTCGCCGTAGAGCTCGGAATACCGGTCCATCTCCGTTTGCAATTGAGCGGTTTCGCCGGCGGAAGCTGCGTCGAACGCCACCTGTGCCAGGCGGTTGAGGGAAGCGGCACGGTTGATCTGGAGTTCCTGGGTCAGTTCGCGGCCGGCGGACGTCAGGATGGCGTTGGAGGTGATGATGACAATGAGCAACGCCAGGACACTCAGGATGCCCAGGACGCGCAGTTTCACGCCGGGTCCGCCTCGACCCGGTAGCCGACGCCGCGGACGTTGATGATGAAGCCCGGTAACTGGAGCTTGGCCCGCAGCCCCGTCAGGTGCACGTCAAGGGACCGGGACGAGGCCACGAAGGCGTCGCCCCACAGCGCGTCCAGGATCTGTTCACGGGTGACCACCGAACCGGCGTGGCTGGCCAACAGGGCCAGCAGGTCAAACTCGGTGGCCGTCAGCGGGAGCACCTCGGAACGGAGGGCCGCCACGCGCCGCTCGAGGTCGATCTCAAGATCACCCAGCACCACACTCTGCTGCCGCGTACCGCGATAGCGGCCGGCACGCCGCGTGACGGCTTCGATGCGGGCGAGAAGTTCCACGAGCTTTACTGGCTTGACGAGGTAGTCGTCCGCTCCGGACCGCAGGCCGAGCACCACACTGCGTTCGTCGTCGCGCGCGGTGAGAATCAGGATGGGCACCGGCGTGACCTGGCGCAGTTTCCGCAGCACCTCCAGCCCGTCCATATCGGGAAGGCCGAGGTCCAGCAGGATCACTTCGAACTTCCGGTGGACCAGCAGGGCGTCTGCTCCGCGGGCAACCCGGGTGGGGTTGTGCCCCGCGGTCGCGACGGCGGCGGCGAGGGCGGACGCCATGGCGTCGTCGTCCTCGACGATGAGCAACTCCATGGCCTGGTTCCCTTATTCGCTGAGCGGGCAACGCAAACTGCCCGCTTTGGAGATTACCCCGTCGCCCGCCGAAACCTAAGGAAGTGTTAGGAAATGCCCTCCCACGTTGGATGTGCCTTGCATCACGCATAACTTGGATGAGGCCCTCGGCGTTTGAGGGGGGCCCGTCAACGTCGAGGAGGAACCATGGGCAACGTAGCTATGGACAGCACGAAAGTAAGAACAGCGCCGCAGTCCGGGGAGGTTCAACGATGAGCGCCCAGCACGCAGTCCAGAGCGAGGCAGCACAGACCCGCCGGGCCGTGAGCAACATCCTCAAGGGTTCAGCGGGCAACCTCGTGGAGTGGTACGACCTCTACGTTTACACAGTCTTCGCGGCGTACTTCCAGTCGCACTTCTTCAATTCCCAAGACGACCTGCAGGCCGGGCTCGAGGCCATGGCCGTCTTCTCGACGTCGTTCCTGATGCGTCCGGTGGGTGCCTGGTTCTTCGGCCGCTATGCCGACCGCAAGGGCCGCAAGGCGGCCCTGACGCTCAGCGTAACGATCATGTCCGCCGGTTCCTTCGCCATCGCCATCCTGCCGACGACCCAGCAGATAGGCGTCTGGGCGCTGATTCTGCTGATCCTTGTGCGGCTGGTCCAGGGCTTCTCCGTGGGCGGCGAATACGGCACCAGCGCCACCTACATGTCCGAGGCCGCCACATCCAAACGCCGCGGCTTCTTCTCAAGCTTCCAATACGTCACGCTGATCGGCGGCCAGATGCTGGCCCTGCTGGTGCTCGTCATCCTGCAGAACACCATGGACAAGGGCGCCCTGACTGAGTGGGGCTGGCGCATCCCCTTCGCGATCGGCGGCGTCGCCGCGCTCGTGGTCCTGTGGCTGCGGCGCTCGATGGAAGAAACCGTGTCCGCCGAGCAGGTCGAGGCCGCCAAGGTTCCGGCCGTGGCCGGCGTTGCCCAACCGGGCACCATGAAGTTGCTGTTCACCCAGCACTGGAAGCCGCTGCTGATCTGCATCGGCGTCACCCTCGGCGGCACCGTGGCGTTCTACACATACACCAACTTCATTCTGAAGTTCATGAACGATACCTCCGGGATCGCCAAGACCGACACCTCCGTGATCAACTTCTGGGCGCTGTTCATCTTCATGCTGCTCCAGCCGGTCTACGGGATCATCTCGGACAAGGTCGGGCGCCGGCCGCTGCTGCTTTGGTTCGGCATCGCGGGTGTGTTGTTCACCTGGCCGCTGCTCTCCACGCTGTCCAACACCAAGGACCCGTTCACGGCATTCCTGCTGATGCTGGGCGGCCTGCTGATCGTCGGCGGCTACACCTCGATCAACGCCCTCGTGAAGGCCGAGCTGTTCCCGGCCTCCATCCGCGCCCTCGGCGTTGGCCTGGGCTACGCGATCGCGAACTCACTCTTCGGCGGCACCGTCCCGCTGCTTGGTGCGGCGTTCCAGAAGGCCCAGCGCGTGGACCTGTTCTTCACCTACGTTACCGTGGCCATTGCCATCTCACTGCTGGTCTACATCTTCGCCCTGAAGAACAAGAAAACCACGCACCTGGACCGCGAACAGGGCGATGCCTGGAACCGCCCGGCAAAGGACGAGGACAAGGACAAGGACCTCATCAACGCCTAGCGCTGTGGGCAGCTCCGGTGGGCGTACGACGGCGGGTGGCCACCCGCCGTCGTACGCCCACCACCCGCGCCGCCCCCGCACCCTGGACGCTCTCTCAGATAATGCGGCAAATCCCGGGGCGCTCTCTCACTTTCTTGAGGAAAGTGAGAGAGCGTCCCGGGTTTTCTTGCGTTAAGTGAGAGAGCGTTTGGATGAGACCAAAATGAGTGCAAAGCGTGACCGTTCAGGCATCGTCTCGCGCCGCCGTCGCTGGTTCACTGGGAGCAGGCGGATTCCCGCCCTTGTGTGCCGGGGGAGGCGACAGTGGTGTTTCGTTTTCAGCGGGCGGTGGCGTTGGGTGCGGTGCTGGGACTGGCAGCCCCGGCCCCTGCGCCTCCGGAGCTCCTGACGGCCGACGGCGTGGAGCGGATTTCGGTGGACCGCGCCGCTTATGCCGCTGAACTGCGCTCCTTCCGGGCTTCCGCCCTGGGCCTTGGCGAGGCGCTGCTGGCGGACGGCGGCGACGGCGCCAACGGGAACGTCGTGTCCTCGCCCGGGAGCCTGCTGATTGCCCTCGCGATGCTTCGCTCCGGCGCGTCGGGCGAGACCGCGGCGGAGATGGACAGCGTCCTGGGACTCCCCGCAGAGAATCGCGACGAGGCCATGAACGCGGTCCTCAGCTTACTTGCGAAGTTCGACGGCGACCCCGGCGCAGTGGATGAGGACAACCCGCTGCGGAAACCGGTCATGCATGCCGCCAACGGGCTGTTCGTGGACAAGGGTGTGCCCACCGGCGAGTCCTTCCTGGAAACGCTGGCCCGGCACTACGGAACGGGCGTGTATCCCGTGGCCTTCAGCGATGAGGGTGCCACGAAGCCCGCCATCGATGCGTGGGTCAACAGGAACACGGGCGGCCGGATCAAGGAAGCCCCGGCAGAGTACGACCGCCGGAACACCTTCAGCCTCCTCAATTCCCTGTATTTTGCCTCCGCCTGGAGCGCGCCGTTTGACCCGAATGCCACCTCGGACCTCCCCTTCACAACAGCTGCCGGCGAGGAAATCGATGCGCCTGCCATGCACAACGAGGCGGAGATGAAGTACGCGGAAGGTGCAGGCTGGCAGGGCGTGGACCTTCCCTACGCCGATGGTTTCGTTATGCGGTTGGTCCTGCCGGGGGCCGGATCCGACGCGGACGCCGGGGCCGAGTCCCGCCCCGCCTCGGCTGCCTTCGGTGCGGAAACGCTAGCGGAAATCGCGGACGCCTTCGACACTGCAGCGCTGGAGACGGTGCAGATCCAGTTGCCACGTTGGGACCACAAGTGCAGCTTTGACCTGCGGAAGGTGTTTGAGTCACTGGGGCTCCAGACGACGCTCGACACCACGGAGGATTTCAACAACATCCAGCCCAAGATGGCGATCACCCAGGCCGCGCAGGCTGCCAACATCACGGTCGCCGAAAAGGGCACCATCGCAGCCGCGGTGACCCAGATCAACGGAGCTGTCACCAGCGCTCCGCCGCAGCCTGAGCGGTCCATCAGCTTCGACCGGCCATTCCACTACCAGATCGTCCATGTGGAAACCGGCCTGCCGCTGTTTATGGGAACGGTGGCCGACCCGCGCTCGTGACCGTGGCCTCCCCGGGCTGAGCCTAACTAACTGGTCTTGCGGGAATTGCGGCTTCGCAGCAGGGCGCCGTACCCGGCAAAGAGCCGCGGCACCACGAGGTAGACAGCAACCGGAACCACCACGAGCGTTAGAACCAGGGCACGGAGCACCGTGTGCCAGCCCTCGGTCAGGGGTGCCACAAGCATCATGCCCACGGCCACCAGCGGAAAGATGGCCAGCCACGTGATGGCGGCGCGCGGACGTGGATGGAGGGTGCAGGCGGCACCGGTCCGTGAGCAGTGACCGGAGCCTGAGCAGGGGCGGCTGACGCGGGAGCAGTTGCTGTGGGGCTGAGGGTGCTGTTCGCGACATGGCCTGGAATACTGACCGCACCAAAGCACTGCTGCTGACCGCCGCCACCGAGTAGTTCAGTGACAAGGGCCTTGCGGGGGCGCGCGTGGACCGCATTGCTGCCGCGGCGGGCGTGAACAAGGAACGCATCTACCAGTACTTCGGCAAGAAGGACGAGCTGTTCGACGCCGTCCTTGCCGCTGAACTGGTGCGGGTGATGTCCGAGGTCCCCATCGAAGGTTATGGCGCGGCGTCCATCGGAGAGTACGCCGGAAGGCTTTTTGACCGTCACACGAACGACGGCGCCCTGGCCCGGCTCCTGTTCTGGGAAGGCCTGGAGCGCGGGAGGAATACCGTGGACCGGGCCACACGCGCGGACCACTGCGCCACAAAAGTGGACCAGATGCTGGCAGTTCTACCCGGAATCGACCGCACGGATGCGGCCGACCTGGTCCTCACCATCGTGACCCTCTGCGACGGCTGGACGGTCTTCAGGTCGGCCTGGGCTCCGGCGCCACCCGTGGCTTCGGATCCCGCGATGGTCAGGACGACGGCGGGAGCGGAAACGGGGGACTGGAGGGCAGCTGAAGCTAAAGTCATGGCACTATCCTGCCATCCGGCGTCGGGCCCTATTGTTCAGTGGGAGAATGTCGTGACAGTGCTAATACAGCCGGCGTCCCGCGCAACTTTCGTTGCGCGAGCCGTACGCCGAGCGAACCACTACGAATGGAATCCCCCAAGTCTTCCCCCTCAGGCCGTGACGCCCAGCCCATCGCCGACTCCGCCCGGACGGCGCCGAGATTCGCATCAATCGGTTCGCCTACTTCGGTATCATGCTGGCGTTTATGGCCGTGGTGCTGATCCTGTCCAACATCGGGGCGTCCAAGGGCGTCGCGATCGGTCCGATCATCACGGACGGCGGGTTTTTCCTGTTCCCGCTCGCCTACATCCTGGGCGACGTCATCAGCGAGGTCTACGGTTTCAAGGTGGCGCGCAAGGCCATTTTCACCACCTTCGCACTGTCCGTCTTCGCCTCTGTTTGCTACTGGGTGATCATCGCCCTGCCCGGCTTCGATGACGAGTTCGGCACGTCCAAGCAGGCCGCCCTTGAGGGGGCCCTTGGTCCGGTGCCGCAGATTGTGCTCGCCTCGCTGTTGGCATTCCTGGCCGGCCAGACCATTAACTCGTGGATCCTGGTGAAGATGAAGGCCCGCTCCGGGGAGAAGTCACTCTGGGCGCGGCTGATGGGTTCCTCAGGCGCGGGCGAGTTCGTGGACACCCTGATTTTCTGCAGCATCGCCGCCTCCGTCATCGGCATCACGGACTTCGGCACGTTCCTGAACTACGTGGTGGTGGGCTTTGTTTACAAGACACTCGTGGAGTTCCTGTTTGTGCCGGTGACGTCCCTCGTGATCGGCTGGATCAAGAAGCGCGAACCGAGCTACGGGGTCTGAGCGGCCATCCCCGGGCCGCCATTTCGACGGTTCCCTGCGCAGACGATGTTCGCAGCCATCGAGTGCGCAGGGAACCATCGAAACGGCGTGGAGGACGACGGCGGGACGCAGGGAAGGCGGGCGGGCAGCGAGCCGTGACACGCGCTAGCGGTAGTACTGCGCCAGGGTCTCGGCCTTGAACTCGAAGAAAGTCCCGGCTTCGATGGCCAGCCGGGCGTCGTCCACCATCTTCACCACAAAGCGTTCGTTGTGGATGGAGATCAGGGTGGCGGAGAGCATTTCCTTGGCCTTGAACAGGTGGTGGATGTAGGCCCGCGAGTAGTTGGCGCAGGCGTAGCAGTCGCAGCCGTCCTGGAGCGGGCCGAAGTCGCGCTTGTACTTGGCGCCGGAGAGGTTGAAGCGGCCGGCTGGCGTGTAGAACGCGGAGTTGCGGGCCACCCGCGTGGGGGAGACGCAGTCGAAGGTGTCCGCGCCGTTCTCGATCGCGGTGAAGATGTCGTCCGGCTCGGAGATGCCCAGCAGGTGCCGCGGCTTGTCCTCCGGCAGTTCCTCGTTGCACCAGCGCACAATCGTGCCCAGGTTTTCCTTCTCCAGCGCCCCGCCGATGCCGTAGCCGTCGAAGTCCATGGCGCCAAGGTCCCGGCAGGCCTTCCGGCGCAGGTCCTCGTACTGCGCACCCTGGATCACGCCGAAAAGTGCCTGGTACGGCTTCCCCACACGGGACGTGGTCAGCCGGAAATGCTCCTCCAGGCATCGCAGGGCCCACAACCGCGTGCGCTCCAGCGATTCCTCCTGGTAGCCGCGGGAGTTCTGCAGCGTGGTCAGCTCATCGAACGCGAACATGATGTCTGCGCCGATCTGGTGCTGGACCTGCATGGAAATTTCGGGGGAGAAACGGTGGCGGTCGCCGTTGAGATGCGATTTGAACCAGACGCCGTCGTCGTCAATATGCGCCAGGCGTTCCTTGCCCGGAGCCACGGCGTCGTCCGGTCCGGAGGTGTCCACCGACTTCATGTCGATGACCTTCTTGAACCCGGACCCCAGGCTCATCACCTGGAACCCGCCGGAGTCCGTGAACGTGGGCCCGGACCAGTTCATGAACGCGCCCAGCCCGCCGGCCTCGTCCAGGATGTCCGCGCCCGGCTGGAGGTACAGGTGGTAGGCGTTGGCAAGGAGCGCCTGTGCACCGAGGTCTGCCATGGATTCCGGCAGGACGGACTTAACCGTCGCCTTGGTCCCGACGGCGATGAACGCCGGGGTGCGGATTTCGCCATGGGGCGTGGTGACGGTCCCCGTGCGGCCCAGGAATTTTCCGCCGTTGGCAGCTGCCTGCCCAGCCGACGGCGCACAGCTGTCAGCCAGGCGGGTGCCAACGGTGAAGGAGAACTGCGACTGGTCGGCTGCAGCGGCCGAGCCGGCCGCCGCTGCTACGGGATCAGCTGGGACTGCCGATACGGAGACGGATGGCGCGGGGGCGGGGTTGGCTGGCACGGTTCCAGTGTGCCAGCAAGCGCCGCCGATCCCTCAGCCTGCCGCTTCCGATGTGGGGTAGTTCTCAGCCCGCCAACTGTCCCAGAGCGAATGGATGGACTCCATTTTGTGGGCACCCAGATCGAAGGTCGAGGCGATCACCATGGCGCCGCCGTGGGGCCTTACGCCTTCAATGACGGGCTGGTCCGCCACGATCAGCAAGCCGTCGCCGTGCTCCGCGTAGCTGTGGACGGTAAGCCCTACCTGATGGTTGCTGCGGAACCAGACCTTGCCGGTGATTTCCTCCCCTGTGGACAGCGTCAGCCCATACGTCTCACCCGGCGCAGGCACGTCCGACAAGCCCAGCTTCTCGATGGCGGAAGCCGGCTCGCCGGGAAATTCGAAGAACATCGTATGCCGCTTGCCGTGCGGGTGGTGTTCCAGCGCGAAGCGGAGTTGCTGCAGGAACGTCAGCCAGCCTTGCGTGATGTCCTCGTCCCAGGCCGCCCACTCAGAGTTGTGGTCCAGGGCTGCCCGCGTGACACTGACCAGCGTCCCGGCGGACACCGGTTTCAGGTCGAAGACGTCGCCGCCATTGGTGGTTAGGCTGGTGTGGTCCGGGGCTTCAACCACGTTGCTGCTGAAGTAGATCCCGTCAATCTCATCGGCCAGTTCGTCAGCCTCCCAGCCGTGCCACTGGGCAACTTTGGCTGGTTCACGCAGCATGGTCCAGACCTGCGGCGCATCAGCATTTATCACCACGCTCAGATTGTTCGTCATAGCCCGAATCTACAACGCGGGCGCAGCCCCGGGTAGGGGGCAATTCCCCCACCCCGACGGCTTAGGCCCGGACGGCCTCGAGTTCGTTGCTGATCCGGCGCTGGAGTTCGCCCACGCCGATCGTCTCAGACCCGCCGTGTGCGCGCAGGAACAGCAGGGATTCGAGGCGCAGCAGCCGCCACTCCCGCTCGGCCTCGTGGTTGGAGTTGTCGATCGAGCGGAAGATCTCTTTGTCGTACAGGTTGGGTTCGTTCAGCGAACGCTGGCGCACCTTGGCGTTCATCCGCGCCTTGAACGGGTCCGTTTCCTGGGTTTCCGGCAAACGCAGCAGCTTTTCATAGACTTCGGCGCGCTCCTCCTGCCGGTCCTGGCGGCAGATGAAGCTGGACAACGCCAGCGACGCCTCCACGGACGCCCACCGGCCCGGGTTGCCGTCGAACGGGAGGACGTTGAGCAGGTCCGCCACGGTGAGCGCCCCGTCCGGATCCTTGAGCGTGATGAACAGCTCGTGGGCCAGGTCGCTGAGGTCCTTGAGGCAGCTGCCGGACTTGAAGTTGATGCCCTTGGCCAGCTTGTCCGCCAGCAGCAGCACGCCAACGGCGTCCGGGTGGGCTTCCGCGGCAGCCTCCACCACCGCTTCGGGTGTGCCCTGCGGCGCCGGAATCCGCGCCAGTTCTTCCGCGGACGGGCCGCTCATCGCGGGCGGGATGGCCGGCGGGGGAGGTACGACGACGGCGGGAGCCGCCGGGGCTGCCCCCGCTTCGCCGGTGTGCTGGGGCTGTTCGGCAGGGTGTTGCGCCGCGACCGTAAGCTGCGTGACGGCGTCGGGCGTCGTGTCCTGAACGGGGGTGCCCCGAACGGTGGTGTCCGGAACCGTGATGACCCTGACTGTTGTGTCCAGGATCTTTACGGTGGAGCCGGCCGCGATGCGGAGGGTGCCGCCGCCGGTGAGGTTTGCCAGGACCACCGCAGGGGTCCCGAAATCGTCCGGTTCAAACTCCACGTGCTGGATTTCGGCGGTGCGTTCACCGTCGGGGAGGAGGAGCTGATCGCCGGTGGTCAGAGATCCAGCCTGCTGTTCGCTGTAGTGCCTGGCGGCTGGGTTTTCGGTCATGGGAGTCCTTAAGTTCTCTTGCGGTCCGCCCTACAGTCTACAAAGCGGGGCGCCGGAAGTCGGGGACGCCGGGGAACCCGCGGGCGTCAGTGACCCACGCCCGCAAAGGCCAGCGCCTGGCGGACCAGGGCGCCGCGGCCGCCGCTGAATTCGAGCTGGACGTCGGGGCTTAGCACTTCCGCCGGGGTCATCCAGGTCAGTTCCAGGGCATCCTGGCGGGGTTCGCATTCGCCGGTCACGGGGATGACATACGCCAACGATACGGCGTGTTGGCGGTCGTCGGTGAAGCCGGTCTGGGACGGGGCCGGGAAGTATTCGGCCACCGTGAAGGGGACCGGGCTGATGGGGAGCTGCGGAAACGCGAGCGGCCCCAGGTCCTTTTCCATATGGCGCAGGAGTGCGGCGCGGATTGTCTCGCGGTAGATCACGCGGCCCGAAACCAGCGACCGGATCATGTTCCCGTCCTCGTCGGCCTGGAGCAGCGTACCGACCTCGTTCACAAAACCCAGCGGATCCAGCCTCACCGGCACGGCCTCCACATAGATCATGGGGAGCCTCCCGCGGGCCTCAAAGAGGTCTTCTTCGGAGAGCCAGCCGGGATTGGGGTCAGGAGTGCGAACGTTCATGGTTAAGTTTTACCCCATTGGGCGGCCTCGGACCGCTGAGGGGTGAGCTATCAGCGTAAAGCGGCGCCCAAAGCGCCGGAATCTCACCCCTCGGCGGGCTTATCCGCAGAGACAGCCCCGGGCACCCCGGTCCGGATTGGAGCGGATCACGGCGCGGCGAGGCGCTGCGAGATCCAGAGCGTGGGCGGGACATGCGGGGCGGTTGTGGCTGCGGCTGTGTCGGCGGTACCTGCGCTGCCCGCGGCGTCGGGGTTGGCCACGTGCAGGGTCCGGCCGAAGGCTTCCTCGGTTTCGCTGACGTCCAGCCCGGCGGCGGTGAGCCGGTCCCGCAAGGCGCCCAGATCGCCGTCGTACTCAAATCCCAGGCCGGACCGCGGCGGCCCGGATGCCGGCCGCACCATCAGCACCCCGCCGTTCTTGGCGGTAAAGTCGGCGGTTTCGTCGGCGTCCGGGACAGGGCGGAACCTGGCGCCGATGTCCTGCAGCGTCACGGCGGCGGCGCCGGGATCCTCCGTAAACCAGACCCCGACGACGGTCAGCGCCGGATCAGCGTCAGCCGCGTTCGTCTCCCGGGCGCCTTTGTCCGCCAGGAAGCTGAAGCCGTCCCGGCCGGTGATGCGGCACGACTCGCCGTGATCGGCGGCGATGAGCTCGGCGACCGTGTTCCCGGATTCCTCCGCGGCCAGGGCGGTGCGCCGCCCGAATTCCGCCAGATCGCCCACCTCCACGCCCAAGGCAGTGGTGCCGTCGTCCGTGCCGCCGGCGTCGGCCACGTGCAGGGCCAGCCGGCCGGAACCGGCGTCGAACTCCCGCCATGGGCCGTCATCGACGGTCTTGGCCAGGCCCAGGGCAGCCAGGAGCTGTTCCCAACTGTCCGGCCGGGAGGTGAAATGGACGGGTCTGACACGCAGCATGGGTTCCTCCCCGAAACCAGGACAGGTCGGCTACCGCCATCATGCCACTTCCAGCAGAAGGCGGGCAGAATAGGGCCATGGCCATTGAACTCGAGGAACTGCTGGTAGCGGACGCGGCGGAGTGGCGGCTGTGGCTGGAACAGCACCACGCCACCAGCCCCGGCGTCTGGCTGGTGCTGCATAAGAAGGGCGGCAACGCCACTGAACTGGACTACGAAGCAGCGTTGCAGGAGGCACTGTGCTTTGGCTGGATCGACGGTCAGGGCAAAAGGCGCGACGACGACAGTTCCTTCCAGCGGATGACCCGCCGCGGCCCGAAGAGCGTCTGGTCGGCGCGGAATGTGGACCGCATCGGGAAGCTCGAGGCTGACGGCCGGATGACTGCGGCCGGCCGCGCCGCGGTCGACGCCGCCAAGGCGGACGGGCGCTGGGAAGCGGCCTATGTGGGGCAGGCGACGGCGGAAGTTCCGCCGGATCTGGCCGCCGCCATCGCTGCCGTCCCCGCTGCCCAGGCCATGTTCGACGTCCTTACCTCGGTGAACCGGTATGCCCTGATTTACCGGACGAATTCCGTGAAGCAGGCGTCCACGCGGGAACGGAAAATCGCCGGCTTTGTGGAGATGCTGGCCCGGGGCGAGGCGCCGTATCCGCAGAAGAAGAAGCCGGCCGGAGGTTAGTAGCGGCGGATTTCGACGGGCTCAATCACCGGTGCGCGACGGGCTCAATCACAAGCGGGGTCGAGCGGGAAGGCGACGGCTTCGCCCACCACGCGCAGGCAGAGTTCCATTCCCGGCCGGGCAATGGAGGCGTTCCAGTGCCGGATGGTGATGACTTCGCCGCCGCCGGGGTAGCGGTGGTCGGCGCGGTCGGCCAGTTCGGGTGGCACAGAGAGTTTGAGGCGCACGGTGGTTTCCGGGCCGAAGTAGTCGGTGTCCACCACCACGCCGCGGATGGGGCCATCCTCGGCAATGCGGATCTGCTCAGGACGCAGCATCAGCTGCACGCGGCCCTGGGCCGGCGGGCGGCGGACAGGGATTCCGCCCAGCGAGCAGGTGGCCAGCGAGCCTTCCATCCAGGCGTCCAGGATGACGGCGTCGCCCAGGAATTCCGCGGTGGCGCGGTCGGCGGGGCGGGTATAAACCACAAACGGGTTGCCGATCTGGGCCAGCTTGCCGCCGCGCATCACGGCCACCTGGTCCGCGAAGGACAGGGCCTCGGCCTGGTCGTGGGTGACCAGGACGGTGGTGACGCCGGCTTTGTTGAGGACCTTGGCCACGGCCCGCCGGGTTGCCACGCGCAGGCCGGCGTCCAGGGCTGAAAAGGGCTCGTCCAGCAGCATCAGTTCGGGTTCGCGGGCTAGTGCACGGGCCAGGGCCACACGCTGCTGTTGCCCGCCGGAGAGCTGGTGCGGCCGCCGCTTGGCCATGGAGGCGTCCAGGGAGACCATGTCCAGCAGCTCGCTGATGCGGCCCGCGGCCCCGCGGCGGCCACCCGCGAGCTTGGCCGTGTCCAGGCCGAACGCGATGTTCTGGCCCACCGTCAGGTGCGGGAAAAGCGCCCCGTCCTGAGCCACGTACCCCACCTGGCGCTTATGCGCAGGCAACCACACGCCGTCGCCCGCCACCTTGCTGCCGTTGAGCGAGATGCTGCCGGTGGCGGGGTGTTCAAAGCCGGCGATCAGCCGCAGGAGGGTGGTCTTTCCCGAGCCGGAGGGTCCCACGATGGCAGTGGTCCCGCCCTTGGCCACGGATAGGTTGACGCCTTTGAGGACGGCCTGGGAACCGAAGTTCTTGGTGACGTCGGTGATCTGCAGATGGCTGTTGGTGGTGGGTGCCACCGACGGCGCGATCCGCGGTTCCGGAAGCCTGGCGGGGGATTGTTCGGTCACTGTCCGGCCACTTTCTTGGACTGCTGGAAGAGAAGGTAGGTCATGGGTGCCGAGAGCAGGATCATCAGCAGGGCATACGGGGCTGCGCCGGCGTAGTCGATTTCGCTGCTCTTGCTCCAGAACGCGCTGGCCAGGGTTCTGGTCCCATTGGGGGAGAGCAGCAGCGTGGCGGTCAGTTCGGTCACGACGGCGAGGAACACCAGCGCTGCGCCGCCGGCGGCCGCGGGCGCCGTGAGGCGCAACGTGATCTTCAGGAAGGCATTGAACGGAGACCTGCCCAGGGCGCGGGCCGCTTCGTCCAGTTCCTTGGGGGCCTGTGCCAGCCCGGCGCGGATGTTCACCAACGCGCGCGGAATGAACAGCAGCACGTATGCGGCCACCAGCAGCCCGGTGGTCTGGTAGATGTCCGGGGCAACGTTGATGGCCACGGTGACGAAGGCCAGACCCACTACGATGCCGGGCATGGAACTGGTGACGTAGTTGGAGAGCTCCAGGGACTTGCTGAACCACCCTGGATGCCGGACGGCCAGGTACGCCATGGGGAAGGCGACAACAGTCGCGGCCACTGCGCCGGCAAGGCCCAGCCCCAGGGTCTGCAGCAGTGCGGGGACAAACTCGTCCACATCCCAGATCTCGGCGCCGCCGGCCACGATCCAGCGGATCACAAACCACAGCGGCAGGCCGAACGCCAGGCCAGTGAGCGCCATCAGTCCCAGCTGGGCGGGAACCTGGTAGCGGTGCAGGGGGAGCCGCAGGGGCTTGGACTGGGCGCCGGAGCCGATCCGCGCGTAGCGGGCCGTGCCGCGGCTGCGGACCTCCAGCACCAGGAGGATCAGGCAGAAGAACACCAGGACGCTGGCCAGCATATTTCCCGCCGTGCCGTTGAACGTGGAAGCGTACTGCTGCATGATCGCCGTCGTAAACGTCTCAAAGCGGATCATCGCGAAGGCGCCGTACTCGGCCAGCAGGTGCAGGCCCACCAGCAGGCCACCGCCGGTGACGGCGATGCGCAGCTGGGGCAGCACCACGCGGAAGAAGACCTGCCACGGGCCCAGGCCCAGGGACGCCGCGGACTGCTCGATGGCCGGATCCAGCCGGCTGAGCGTGGCCGCGGCCGGAATGTAGACCAGCGGGAAGTAGGACAGAGTGGCGATCAGCGCGCCTGACCAGACGCCTTCCAGGGAAGGGATGGCGGACACCCAGGCGTAGCTGTTCACAAACGCGGGAATGGCCAGCGGCGCCGCCAGGAGCACGGCCCACCACTTGTGGCCCTGCAGCTTGGTGCGTTCCACCAGCCACGCGCCGCCCACGCCCGCCACCAGAGTTGCGGGCACCACGATGAGCATCAGCAGGAGGGTGTTGACCAGCAGTTCGCCCACCCGGGGGCGGAAGATCAGCTCAATGCTGGCATCCCAGCCAGTGACCGCCGTCATGTAGATGACATAGCCCAGCGGGATGAGGGCGAACAGGGCCAGCAGTGTGGCCAGGAGCGCAACCGCCAATGGCGGGCGAGGGTTGTTGCCCTTGCCCGCCATCGCCGCTTTGGCGGTTAGTTCTGGGGTTGAAACCAAAAGCTAGAGCAGACCGGCCTTGGTCATCAGCTCCGTGACCTTCTTGGAGTTCAGCTTGGAGGAGTCAACCGTCGGTGCCTGCAGTTCGGCCAGCGGAACCAACTTGTCGTTGGATGCCACGCCGGCGCCCACGGTGTACTCGAAGTCCTTGCCCGTCTGCAGCTGCTCCTGGCCCTTCTTGCCCGTGATGAAGGCGAGGAACGCGTCGGCAGCAGCCTTGTTCTTGGAGGACTTCAGCACGCCACCGCCGGATACGGAGACAAATGCGCCCGGATCCTGGTTCTTGAAGTAGTGGCTGGCCACGTTCTTGGAGTTCTCGCCGGTCTTGGCCTGGTCACCGAAGTAGTAGTAGTGGTAAATAACGCCACCTTCGATTTCACCGGCGTTGACAGCCTTCATGACCGCACCGTTGCCCTGGTAGCCCTTGAAGTTTTCCTTCATGGCCGTGAGCCACTTCTCGGTTTCGGCCTCGCCCTTGAGTTCAAGGTAGGCGGATACGATCGCCTGGAAGTCGGCGCCGGACGGCGATGCGCCCCAGCGGCCCTTCCACTCCGGACCGGCCAGGTCAGAGAGGGACTTGGGCAGCTTATCTTCGGTGAGCTTTTCCTTGTTGTACACGAACACGGTGGAGCGGGCTGCGACGCCGGTCCACTTGTTGGTGGACGGGCGGTACTCGGCCGGAACCTGCTTCTTGACCTCGTCGGTGAGATCGGCGAACAGGCCTGCGTTTTCCACCTGGGTCATGGCGGGGGAGTTCTCGGTGATGAAGACGTCAGCCGGGGACTTGTCGCCCTCCTGGATGATCTGGTTGGACATCTCGGTGTCCTTGCCCTGGCGCAGGGTCACCTTGACGCCGGTCTCCTTGGTGAACTCTTCCACCCAGGCCTTGGTCATGGATTCGTGCTGTGCGTTGTAGACCGTGATCTCGCCGGACACCTTGGCGTCTGCAGAGGCGGAACCGGTGGCTGCCGGGGTGGTGCCGCCGCAGGCGGTCAGTCCCAAGGCTGCGGTGGCGGCGAGTGCGATGCCGGCCAGAGCGCTGTTGCGGATCTTCATTGAGTGCTACTTTCTGGGGAAAAGTGTGTGGACCGACGGTCCTGGTGAGCTGGGGATAAAGGGGTGGCTCACCCGAGAAACTGTAGGTTAGCCAAACCTAAGACACCAAGCGGCATAGCCCTTAAGTGATCAGGATCACATGCATTACGGAACTGTTGCGTGCCCTAATTCATTCACGGCTTTTGTGGATGGCCGCTGCGGCCTCCAGCGCCATCCAGGCCTGCAGCTGGGTGGAAAGTTCGACGGCGGCACCTGGCGGATAGGTTGTGTCCGCCGGTTGTGCCGCGTGGATGGAGAACAGGACGTTCCCAGCCGTGGCTGATGCCGCTCCGCGGCCGGCCGGCCGGCGGCCCGCCCAGAAGGCTTCGGCAGTAGCTGTCACGAGCTCCTGCGCGGTGTTCCGGGCGGACTCCGGGAGCCGGGCATCGACGGCCGCGAGTGCCAGGTATCGGCAGAGAATCCCGGTGAAGAGTCCGCCGTCGCCCGTTCCATCGCAGCGGAGGATGCGCTGCCCCGGTACGGTGAGCCGCTTTGCGACCGCGGCCACCAGTGCCGCGGCCCTGGCGAGGTTGGCGTCGCCGCCGAGCTCCAGCAAGGCTCCCAGTACGGGGCCTTGGTTGTAGGTGTAGAGGTTGTTCTCCACTAGCACTTCGCCAGCCGGGCTGAGCCGCGCCCCGTCAACATAGAGGCCCCGGGCCTGATCAAACAGCACGCCATTGAGCCAGTCCACCAACCGCTGCGCCTTGGCCTCCTGGCCTGTCCGGGCGTAGTAGAGCGCTACGGGGGCGGTGGCCGGAGTGTTCTTGAAGTCGCGCTTTTTGCTCCAGAAGGTCCCGCCGCCGAGGTCGTCGGTGGAGGCGGAATCGAACTGCAGGGTCAGCGTCTTGCGGACCCTGGCGTTCCGGCGGCGACCGGGCTGCCGCGTCTCCTCGGCCAGGCTTTGCAGACGGTGCGTCGCCAGCGCCAGCCAGGCCATGTCGTCGTAGTAGTTGTTGACGAAGGTGAAGGCGTTGCGCAGCCGGATGCCCGTGACCAGCCTGGACGCGAGCCTGCCGGCACTGGGGTGGTGCGCGCCGTTGAACCTTGCCGCGGGGGTGGCTCTGTTGCCCAGTTCGCGGCGCCCGGCATCCACCAGGCAGTCCACGTAGTGCGCCTGCCACCAGTAGTGCCAGGGGTGGAGGAGGTTCTTCAGGTGTTTTGACGGCCATTGCACGGCGGCCAGGTGGGTTCCCGGCAGGAACAGCAGCCGCCGGCCGAAGAGTCCGGTGACGGAGCGGGCCGCCACGTTGGCCCGGTCCTGCCAGTGGGCAGGTTCGGCATCCGGCATGGTCATCCGTTCAGCCTAGTGGGTGCGGCCCACAGGATTTTCAGTTAACATGCACTAACTAATGTTCCGCGCCGGTCTTATGGTGTTGGGGCCGCATCAAGGAGGATGTATGGACGTCTTGGGTACTGTCGCGCTGATTACGGGTGGGGCTTCCGGGCTGGGCGCTGCCACAGCGAAGCGCCTGTTCGACGCCGGCGCCTCGGTGGTGCTGATCGACCTGCCGTCCTCTGCCGGTGCAGCCTACGCCGCCGAGCTCAACGCCTCAGCGCTGAACGTGGCAGCGCTGAACGCCGCCGGCGGTTCGGGGGCACAAGCGGCCTTTGTCCCCGCGGACGTCACCAATGAGGCTGAGGTGCAGGCCGCCGTCGACACTGCCGTGGCGCTGGGACCCCTGCGCATTGTTGTCAACTGCGCCGGCGTCGCCACGCCGGGCAAGGTCCTGGGCCGGGACGGCGTCCTTCCGCTGGACACGTTCAACCGCGTCATCCAGGTCAACCTCATCGGGACGTTCAACGTGCTGCGCCTGGCCGCCGCGGCCATGGTATCCACCGAACCGATCAGTACTGAGCTCGGCGGCCCCGAGCGCGGCGTCATCATCAACACCGCCTCCGTGGCAGCTTTCGACGGGCAGATCGGCCAGCCCGCCTACGCCGCTTCCAAGGGCGCAGTCGCCGCCATGACGCTGCCGCTGGCCCGTGAGCTGGCCCGCTCCCTGGTGCGGGTGGTGACCATCGCCCCGGGCATCTTTGAAACACCCATGATGGCAACGCTCCCGCAGGACACGCAGGATTCGCTGGGCCGGCAGGTCCCGCATCCGTCGCGCCTTGGCCGGCCCGCCGAATACGCGAATCTGGTGGCCCACATCGTGGAAAATGCGATGATCAACGGCGAAACCATCCGGCTCGACGGTGCCATCCGAATGGGGCCGAAATGAGCCTGCCGGGCACATCCGAGCCCTCCACCACCGAGCCCTCCACCACTGAACCCTCCGCCACCGAACGGGCGATCGACGAGCTGCCCACCGCCGATTTTTTCGCGTTCGAGTCACTCCTCAGCTCGAAGGAGCGGGCCAAGCTGGCCGAGCTGCGGGAGTTTCTGGCCACGGAGATCGCCCCCTACGCGTCGGACTGGTGGAACAAGGCGGAGTTCCCGGCGCACATCCTGCCCAAGCTCGCCGCGCTGGAGCTGAGCACACCGGCGCAGCGCGGCTACAGCAACCTGTTCGCCGGACTGGTCATCGCAGAGATGACGCGCGTCGATACCTCGATCGCAACATTTTTCCTGGTCCACCACGACCTTTTTGTGGAATCGCTCTACGGTTTCGGTTCGGCCGGCCAGAAAGAGCGGCTGCTTGCGGACGCCTCAAGCCTGCGTATCACGGGCGCCTTCGCGCTCACCGAACCCGACCACGGTTCGGACGTTGCCGGCGGGATGGAAACGAGTGCCCGGCGCATCTCCAGTGCAACGGGAGAGCCCGACGACGACGGCGACGCGTGGGTGCTCAACGGCGCCAAGCGCTGGATCGGGAACGGGACGTTCTGCGACTACATGCTCGTGTGGGCCAAGGACGAGGCCGTGGCTGCCAACGGGCAGGGCGCGGTCCGAGGGTTCATCGTTGATGCTTCCTTGCCGGGCGTGAGCCGGAGCCGGATCGAGAACAAGATTGCGCTCCGGACCGTGCAGAACGCGGACATTGTGCTTAAGGATGTCCAGGTCGCCGAGGCCGACCGATTCGCCGGCATCAGCAGTTTCGAGGACACCAACCAGCTCCTGCGTGGCTCGCGGATCATGGTGGGATGGCAGGCGGTGGGGCAGCAGCTGGCGGCGTTCGACGTCGCCCGGCAGTACGCCGTCGAACGCCACCAGTTCGGCCGGCCGCTGGCGAAATTCCAGCTCATCCAGCAGCAGCTGGTCACCATGCTGGGCAACGCCGTAGCCAGCATGGCCATGATGGCGCGTATTGCCCAGCTGCAGGACGACGGCGTGGCGGACATGCCGCAGGTGGCCCTCGCCAAGTCCTACACCAGCGCCCGGATGCGCGAGACAGTGGCGCTGGGCCGGTCCCTCCTGGGCGGCAACGGCATCGTGACCGACTACCGGATGGCCAAAATCTTCGCCGACGCCGAGGCCATCTACACCTACGAGGGCTCGTTCGAAATCAACACGCTCATTGTGGGCCGGGCGGTCACCGGCGTCTCAGCGATCGTCTGACCCACCATTTAGCGCGAAAGGACATTTGAGGCCCCGTTCCGCTGGGCTTAAGTGTCCTTTCGCGCTCAATCAGCGAGGAGAGGCTGCTTTTCGCCGGCTTCGATCTTCGCGTCGAGGCTGTTGTTCTTCACGGGCATGGGGCAGGTGCCAAACGGGGTGAAGGCGCTGGGGTAGTTGATGGCGCGGTTGAAGTCCAGGACCACCGTGGCCTTCCCGGCCGCGTCAATGCGTGGCCGGGGCGTGGAGACTTTCCGCCACTCATCCGTTGATTCACCGTTGGTCCCGTCATGGAACGTGATGGTCAGTGCGCCCAGTTTTTCCTCCTCGGCGTGCAGACGGTACTGGTGCTCGACGCCCGGCAGCCGGAAAACCACCTCGCCCACTGAATAATGGACGCCGTCCACCAGCGGATTGGCCGTTCCGACCGGGACGGCCACCGGTTCCGGATACGCCTCGTAGGCGGCCTCAATCACGAGGTCCGGGTTGTAGTCGAACGTGGGAACGCCGTCGAACTCCGTCAGCACCGGCGAGCCGGAATCGCGGGTCCGGATGGCGTACCGGTCTGCGCGCATGGCGAGTTCCACCACTACCTGCTGCCCGTCCGCGCCGCCGAACTGCACCCACATCAGGGATTCCTCGTTGGCGAGGGAGACGGTGATGGTCCCGTCAATGGGCTCGCCCGTTTCCACCAGCGTCAGGCCGTCGTGCGCCACAGCGGTGAGTGTCGCCGTCGTGCCGTCCGTTGACCAGAGGCCGGGGGCGACGTCGATGGCGGCGGGCCGGGATTCCAGCCACTGGAAGGAGGTGAGCGTCAGCCAGCCGTGGCGGGTGGCGAGGGCCTTGTTCCGGTTCGTGCGGAAACGCTGCCAGCGTTCCAGCTGCGCGGTTGCGGTGGTGTCCATGGTTCCTCCAAAAGGGGTTCTGATTCCCCGGCTACGACGTCAGGGTTTACAACCCGGCGCGGACGCAGTCCATTCCACCACGGACCGCCGCGGAGCACCACGGACCTCGCGCCGCGTTGCTGCCGCGGCCCTTGTCTTGCAGGCGGCGGAGAGTAACGTCGAAAGCGGCGGAGCTTCGTTTCCGGACTCCCACGGCTGACCTTGGAGGAACCATGAAAATCGCGGTCCTTGGCACGGGTTTCGCAGGCCGGACCCTCGCGGGCGCGCTGTCCGCGCTGGGACACGACGTGGTGGTGGGTACTCGCGACCCGGGGGAGGCTCTCGCCCGCAGCGCGCCGGACGCCATGGGCACGCCGCCCTTCAGCGAATGGCACGCAGCGAACCAGCACATAGCCCTGGAAACGTTCGCGGAGGCCGCAGCCGCGGCGGAACTGATAGTCAATGCAACGAACGGAGCGGGCGCCCTCAGTGCCCTCAGTGCCGCGCGTTCGGCCAACCTGTCGGGGAAAGTGGTGGTGGACGTTTCCAACCCGCTCGACTTCTCCCAGGGCATGCCGCCGGTGCTGAACCCGGTCAACACGGACAGCAACGCCGAACGGATCCAGCACGCGTTTCCGGAGGCGCGGGTGGTCAAAACCCTGAACACGATGAACGCAGGGCTGATGGTTGACCCCGGACGGCTGGGCGGCGGGGACCACTCGGTGTTTGTCTCCGGCGACGACGCCGGTGCCAAGAACACCGTGACGGCGCTCCGCCAGGAGCTGGGCCACCGCGATATTATTGACCTCGGAGACATCACCACCGCTCGGGGAGCGGAGATGATGCTCCCGGTGTGGCTGCGCCTGTGGTCGGTGCTGGGGACGCCGGATTTCAATTTCAAGATCGCCGCTGAAGTCCGGCGCGGCAGGGGCGGAGACCGGCGCAATATCTGAGACGGATTCCACCTTCGCCATCCCGTGCAGGTAGCATCGATAGCTAGTAACGTGGCTCACAGTATCCAGCGCAGTGTACGAGCCAAGTCCGAACCCTCGAAAGACAGTTTCCATGGCTAACACTGCAATGAATTCCGCAACCGACCTCGCCTCTGAACTGAGGGCCGATGTCCGGCGAGTCTCCACACTGCTGGGTGAATCCCTGGTCCGCCAGCACGGCCCCGAACTCCTCAATCTGGTGGAGCAGGTCCGCCTCCTCACCAAGGAGTCCAAGGAAGCCGCCCGCGGCGGTGCCGATGCCACCGGCCCATGGAGCGCGCACGACGTCGTTGAACAGGTCCGAGAACTGCTCGGCTCCCTGCCGATCGAGCAGGCCACCGACCTGGTCCGTGCATTCGCGTTCTACTTCCACCTGGCCAACGCGGCCGAGCAGGTCCACCGGGTCCGCGGCCTGCGGACACGGAAGGAAAAGGACGGGTGGCTGGCCAAGGCCGTCACCGAAATCGCCGCCCAAGCGGGGCCCGAAGTCCTGCAGGAAGTGGTCAACGGGCTGGACGTCCGCCCCATCTTCACCGCCCACCCCACCGAGGCTTCGCGCCGTTCCGTGCTGGACAAGATCCGCAAGCTCTCTGATGTCCTGGCCGAGCCCACGAAGGAAGGCACCTCCGCGCGCCGCCGGCAGGACCGCCAGCTTTCCGAAGTCATCGACCAGATGTGGCAGACCGACGAACTGCGCCAGGTACGCCCCACCCCGGTGGACGAGGCCCGCAACGCGATCTACTACCTCGGCGGCATCCTGACCGATGCCATGCCCGAGATGCTTTCGGACTTCTCGGAACTGCTCGGTGAGCACGGCGTCAGCCTTTCGTCCCAGGACGCACCCATCCGGTTTGGGTCCTGGATCGGCGGCGACCGGGACGGCAACCCCAACGTCACGGCTGCGGTCACCCGGGAAATCCTGCAGATCCAGAACCAGCACGCCGTCCGCATCAGCATCGCGATGATGGATGAGCTGATCTCCATCCTGTCCAACTCCACCGCATTGTCCGGCGCGGACCAGAACCTGCTGGACTCCATCGACGCGGACCTGAAGAAGCTGCCGGGCCTGGACCGGCGCGTCCTGGAGCTCAACGCCCAGGAGCCGTACCGCCTCAAGCTCACCTGCATCAAAGCCAAGCTCATCAACACGGGCAAGCGGGTGGCCGCGGACTCCACGCACGAGCACGGCCGTGACTACAGCTCCACCGAGGAACTCCTCAACGACCTCGAGCTGCTGGAGCTGTCCCTCCGCAACCACTCGGCGTCGCTCGCTGCCGACGGCGCGCTGGCCCGTGTCCGCCGCGCCGTCGCGTCCTTCGGCCTGCACCTGGCCACCCTGGACATCCGCGAGCACGCGGACCACCACCACGACGCCGTTGGCCAGCTGATGGACCGGCTGGGCGGCCCCGGCATCCGCTATGCCGAACTGAGCCGTGAGGAACGCTTCGAGGTGCTCGGCTCGGAGCTCGCCTCACGCCGGCCGCTGTCCGGCCACCCGATTAAGCTCGACGGCGTCGCTGACGGCACGTACGACGTCTTCCGTGAGATCCGCCGCGCCCTGCGCACGTACGGTCCGGACGTCATCGAGACCTACATCATTTCCATGACCCGCGGCGCGGACGACGTCCTGGCCGCGGCCGTGCTGGCCCGCGAGGCAGGCCTGATCAACCTGTTCGGCGACGCCCCCTACGCCAAGATCGGGTTCGCGCCGCTTCTGGAGACCGTGGAGGAGCTGCGTGCCTCGGCGGAGATCGTGGACCAGCTGCTGTCCGTTCCGTCCTACCGCGACCTGGTCCGGCTGCGCGGCGACGTCCAGGAAATCATGCTGGGCTACTCGGACTCAAACAAGGAATCCGGCGTGATGACCAGCCAGTGGGAGATCCACAAGACCCAGCGCAACCTGCGCGACGTTGCGGCCAAGCACGGCGTCCGTGTCCGGTTGTTCCACGGCCGCGGCGGTTCCGTGGGCCGCGGCGGCGGACCCACCTACGACGCCATCATGGCCCAGCCCAACGGCGTGCTGGAAGGCGAGATCAAGTTCACCGAACAGGGCGAGGTCATCTCGGACAAATACTCGCTGCCGGAGCTGGCCCGGGAAAACCTGGAGCTGTCCCTCGCGGCAGTGCTCCAGGGCTCGGCCCTGCACCGGGATCCGCGCACGTCGGACGACCAGCGCGAACGGTACGGGCACGTTATGGAAATCATCTCCGACGGCGCCTTCGACCGGTACCGGAACCTGATCGACCATCCTGACCTGCCAGCGTACTTCCTGGCGTCCACTCCGGTGGAGCAGCTGGGCTCGCTGAACATCGGCTCACGCCCGTCCAAACGCCCGGATTCCGGGGCGGGGCTTGGCGGCCTGCGTGCCATCCCCTGGGTGTTCGGCTGGACCCAGTCCCGGCAGATCGTCCCGGGCTGGTTCGGTGTGGGCTCGGGCCTGAAGGCTGCCCGCGAGGCCGGAAACTCCCCGCAGCTCGTGGAGATGATGGAGAACTGGCACTTCTTCCGGTCCGTTGTCTCCAACGTGGAGATGACGCTGGCCAAGACGGACATGGACATCGCCGGGTACTACGTGGCCACCCTGGTTCCCGAGGACCTGCACCACATTTTCCGCGCCATCCGTGAAGAGTACGAACTCACGGTCACCGAGATCCAGAACCTGACCGGCGAGAACGTGCTCCTGGACGCGCAGCCGACGCTCAAGCGGTCGCTGGAGATCCGGGACCAGTACCTGGACCCCATCAGCTACCTGCAGGTGGAGTTGCTCCGCCGCGTGCGGGCTGCCCAGAACGCCGAAGGCGGGAGCATCAGCGGCGCCGAGATCGACGAACGGCTCCAGCGGGCCATGCTGATCACCGTCAACGGGGTGGCGGCCGGCCTGCGCAACACCGGGTAGGACCCATGTTGCACAGCCAGCGGCCCGCTGACCTCGCCGAACGGATCGCTCTTACGGTTCGGGGCAGTGAACATTCGGGTTGTAGGTTGCCAGGACGCCGTCCGGATTACCTTGCCACAGGTATGCATGGAGGTCGTAGTGGATCGGCATGCCGGGAGCGTGCCCGAGCATTGGTCCGTCGAATGCCTTGCCGAACATGCTCGGCCGGTCTGTGTCGGTCGCCAGGTCCTGGTCGGCGTCGACCTTAAACCACTCCGCTGCGACCAGTCTGAGCTGGCCCGTTTTGTTCGCTGCATACGTCAGTGCGTCCGGGACCAATGGCTTTATCTGACCGAACTGACTGAAGTTGACGTAGTGAAAGCCCATGCCTGGAACGCACTCACCCACGGGCTGGTAGCCCGCGGCAATGGCCGCACTAACGTCGTGATATTGGGTTGTGGCCTGTCGCACTTCGGCCAGGTCACTCCGGCTGCCGGCGGAGGCGACGCCGATCCCTAACATTGATGCCAACATGCCTGCCGATACCGCCGCAATCACTCGCATTGTGGTCCGTCTCATGTTCGGTCTTCTTTCTTGATGATTGTCAGGTGTGACTATGAGACCGAGGCCACATTCTAGTCCTGTCCCGCGCGGAAAACCATGGTGGTGCGGTTCCTGACGGACCTCGGCAGCTGCTTGAGGTTATTTGCCTGACGCTGGCGCCGTCCAGCTGTCCCACCACAGGGAAGGGACCAGGAACACGCCGTATTAGGGTTGAGGCATGCCTTCGTTCCAGACCCGCCTGAAAATCACCGGACTGAAGCCTGGCAACCCGCCGGAAGCCGTGATGGCCGCAGCGGTCGAGGCGTTGGAGACCCGTCACCATGTGGAATCCAACCAGATCGAACTTGCCGCCGGCGTCCCCCAACTGAACCTCCGCTTCCTCGTGGAGGCGACCAAATACAGCGGTGAGAACCAGCAGGCGCGCGAATCGGCAGCGATGATGCGCGACGCCGTCGAACGCGTTGCACTCACCGGCTCACTGACGGTGCTCCGCTGTAACCGCGGCCGCTGGGCGCCCGTTTAGCTCAGCCGTCCCAGCTCACTCGCCGGGGGCGGGCTCGTCCACGGGTGAGCGGGTGCCGCGCCGGCGGGTGACAATGACGCCGACGGCGGCCCCGATCACCAGGCCCAGCAACACGCCGATCAGCGAACTCGCCCAGAACGGCAGGTTGGTTGCCGATCCCGTGAAGTAGCCCAGGCCCACCAGCCAACTGGCCCAGAGGACCGCGCCGAGGCCGGCGCACAGGCTGAACCCCGGGGCCGAAACGTCGGCGATGCCCGAAGCCGCCGACGTCGCCAGCCGCCCGCCCGGGATGAAACGGGCGCCGATGATGGTTCCGTAGGTGGAGGAGCGGCCGGCCTTGGCGATGGCCGCGTGGATGCCCGTATGGACCTTGCGGCCCCAGCGCCAGCGGTCCAGGACATGGCTGAGCCGGCGTTTGAAGAGCTGGAACACCACCATGTCGCCGACCCAGGACGCCACTGCGGACAGTGCCCCCACCAGGAAGACGTTGGCCCGGCCGTCGGCCGAGAGGGCGCCGCCGGTAATCACCACCATCTCTGAGGGGATGGGCGGGAAGATGGCATCGCCGAGGACCACGGGGACGATCCAGAAGTAAATCGCCGCCCCCCAGCTGTCGGCGTTGCCAAAGTCCATGGCCACAAAGTACCGCACATTTGCGCGGCAGCACGGCCTGAGCCGGCCAGCGGCACGGACTTGCCGGGCGTTGGGTTCAGCAAGTGCTTCAGTACCCGGTGCCGATGTTTCGACGGCGTGGACCTGGGGCTCCGCCAGGAACTTCCCTGGGGACGTGGCTGAGGTGCCGGGCCGCGAGGAAATACCAGTACGGCCAGGCGACCCACGCTGTGGCGCCAAAGGCTATTCCCGCCCCGCCGATGCCCCAGCGGATCCAGGCCGGCGCCTGTTCCACCGCGGTCAGCGCCGCCAGGGGCAACGCCACCAACAAGGCGCCGCCAATGAACTGTCCCAGCTTCGCGAGATCCCGGGGATAGCTGCCCCTCTTGAGCAGTGCCCGGTGGGCCAGCAGGAACCAGCCGGCCTGGACCATCATTGCCCCCACCGAGATGCCAGTGGACACCGTGAAATCGAGCTTCTTCGCGACCAGGAGGAACGAGCTTGCTGATCCTGCGCCACTGGCCGCGATCACCAGCCATTTGGCGGCCTCGGAGCCGGGTGTGCGGCGCAGGCGCCGGTGAACCTGGACGATCACCGGGATGATCACCAACTGGAAGACGCCGCCGGTGGCATCGTTGATGGTGCCGAAGACGTAGGGTCCGTTCTTTGGCACTTCGATGGCGTACATGGCGCCCAGTGATGCCACGCCTACTACGCCCAGGCCGGCGGCCGCGTAGGCGAACTTGGCCGCCGTGCGGTCTCCGGGGATTTCGATGAGGGTATCCATGATGATTCCTCGCTCAGTGCAGATGCTCGCTCAGTGCGGATGGAACGCAGAGACAAGCTCGCTCAGCTGGCTTGAGGGAAGGACGCCGAGTTCGCCCTCCAGGCGGCTGGCAAACATCGTGTAGGCGCGGACTGCGGCGGCTCGGTTCCCGGCGGCCAGATGGGCCTGGACCAGCAGCAGATGCGCGGATTCCCTCAGTGGTTCGATGCTTGCCGCGGACAACGCCGCGATAACAGCTTTGCCGGGTTCACCGGCCGCCAGATGTTGCCGGGCCATGAGCTCCAGCGCGCTGAGGCGCAACTGCCGCAGCCGCTCCTGTTCAAATATCACCCAGTCGTCGTACCAGCCGGGCAGCAGGTCAGCCCGGCTCAGGTCGTCGAGATAGCCGTCAGGAATCCGGGCTTCAGGCTGGGACTGCAGGGTGGCGACGTGGCGCTGCAGCGCCGTGACATCGACCCTGACCGCTTCGTGAAGCTCCAGCGTGTCCGCGCCCGTCAGGAGAAGGTGCGGGAACGCGTGGGAGATGCACCAGACGGTGGTGCGCAGGTTCCCGGCAGCCTGCGTTTCGCTGCTTTTTGGCCACAGCAGGCCAGCCAGGAAACTCCGGTGCCTGCAGCCCAGGAGTCCCACACACGCGATGAGCCGCTGTTCCCGGCTGGCCACCGTCACGGTATTGGTGCCGCGGCGCAACCGCCAGGCCCCCAGCAGGCTTAGATGCCAATCCTGTGCGAGAGCCACCGTCATGCCTATCCCCTTCAAGCGACCGGACAACACGCGATACCCCAGATAACCATCGTGGCACTGGGGCGCATCATGTCAAGGCAATTTAGTAACAGGGGTTTTTGAGGTTTATATACCGGCAATAAGTCCACATACTGGTCAATCAGTATGGCGCCGGTAGTCATTCAATAAGGGCTTGCCGGAATCGACTCAGCCGATAAGGAATCTACGGTTATGCGCTGGCAGTGGTTTCTGATGCCTTCAGCACATCGAGCCAACGCTGCACAGCCAAAATGACTTCTTCTGCATCGCCGGCCGTCTCCACAATTTCCTGGTCCTGGCCCGGATGGCTGGAGATCAGGCGTGCCCGTACACGATGGTTCTGGGCAGGCTCCGCCCACGCGCGGATGACCATGGTGCCTTCAATGTCCGCCATGAATCGGCGCCTGCTTTCCTTGTCTGCAATTTACGTCGTCCAGGAACATTACTGTCCAGTATGACCATCTTAGGCAAAGATTATTCGGCGCCCAAGTCATAACTGTCACCACATTAGTCTTATGCGACAACGGAAAAATAACAGCCCAGTAACGAAGCCACAACGGGGCTACGCGTTGACTGATCGCGGGACGTCGAAAGGGGGTGATTGACATGATGAAGGAACTTACCGTTCACGAACTGGAAAGCCAGAAAGTGGAACTGTTGCCTTCGCGGGAGACCCTGTTTCTGGACACGAATTGGGCGGGTGTTTACGCAAGCAACTCGTCTGTGGCTCTGAACGCTGCGTCGTTCTTTGCGGTAGCACACAGCACTGCGCTTCAGAACATCGCCGTAGTCCAGGGTTAAGTCCGTCTATCATCCGATATCTGGACCCTGGGATTGCCCGGGGGAGAGAGGTGAGGTGCTATGACGGCATCAACCGCGCTATTACCGGTGGATCTCGACGCCGAGGTTGCAGAACTGCTTCCAATGAGGGAAACGCTGTTCTTCAACATCAACGTTGCTCCCGTGATCGCCGTGAACCTTTCGATCGCCATCAATGCGGCCTCGATCGGTTCAATCGCGAACTCGGCCGCCTGGCAGGAAGTGATCGTCCTGCAGCAGTAGGTCCGCAGGATCAACAGGAAACCCGGAGGGCATGCTTCAGCGTCGGAGCATGCCCGCCGTTCTTAGTGGCTCAACCTAGGTGGGGACCGTGACCACAGCACCCGAAGCTGACTTTGTCCGGCATTGGTCGCCGTCACCCGGGCTTGTTTTCCTGGGACCGGTTGAGGGGTCTGGTCTCAAGGACCGCAGCTACCTGCTGCAGCGCGGAGACGGGCAGATTGTCCAGCTGTCGGAGCTTCTTCAGCTGGTCATGGCCACCGTCTCGCCGGAGAAATCCGCTGATGAGCTGGCGCGCGATGTCAGCGACGCCTACGGCCGCGAACTCGGTGTGAGCGGACTCCTCCACCTCATCGACACCAGGCTGGCGCCGATGGGCCTCGTTCACGACGCCGATGCGAACTTAGCCGAGGCCGGGCCGCCGCCGCGGGCAAACCCGTTGCTGGCCCTGCGGCTGAGGGGAACGCTGCTGCCGGAAAAGGCAGTCAACACGCTAGCCCTGATCCTGGCCCCGCTGTATTGGAGTCCGGTGGTGGCCACCGTCCTGGTCGGGCTGGCCGCCGTCGACATCCTGGTGCTGGCCAAGGGCGACTTCCTGGCTTCCCTGGAGCAGGTACTTCTAACGCCGGCGCTGCTCCTTGGCATCTTCGCGATGCTGACGGCGGGAGCCGTGATCCACGAACTGGGGCATGCCACCGCGTGCCGGTACGGCGGCGCCAGGCCGGGAGTGATCGGCGTCGGCGTCTATCTGGTCTTCCCGGCATTCTTCACCAACGTCACCGACTCCTACCGATTGGGCCGGGCGGGCAGGATCCGCACCGACCTTGGCGGGCTGTACTTCAACTGCCTGTGCCTGATCGGCCTGGGCGGCGCCTACCTGCTGACAGGGCAGGGCTTTTTCCTGCTGGCGGCGGCACTGATGCATTTCGAGATGATCCAGCAGCTGGTGCCGACGCTGCGCTTCGACGGCTACTTCGTCCTGGCCGACATCGCCGGTGTCCCCGACTTGTTCAACCGAATCCGCCCGGTTCTGCTCAGCCTCATTCCCGGACGCGCGGTGGATCCGCGGGTTGCCGAGCTCCGGACGTTCGCGCGCCGCATCGTCACCATCTGGGTAGTCACGGTGGTGCCGCTCCTGTGCCTGGCGCTTGGCTGGATGTTGCTGAACCTCCCCATGATCATCGAGCAGACCGCTAACGCCATCCGGCAGCACGCGGGGCTCGCCAGCGAGGCCATCGCCGCCGGCGACCCGGCGGCCGCTGCGCTCTCCATCCTGTCCATCCTGATGCTGTCGCTGCCGGTGATCGGCCTGGCCATTCTGCTGTACCGGTTGCTGTCGGTCCTCCTCGACCTGCTTGGCCGCCTCGGCAGGCGCCTGTGGCGAATGGCGGCGGAGCCGGAGTCCGTCGTGCCACGGCACCTCCGGGCAGTGAAGCCGCAGACAGTGAAGCCATTACAGATGGGGCAGCCGTTACAGATAGGGAAGCCACTACAGAAAGGAAGGTCCGCCATGGCTATCGCAGTCCCTCCCGCGGCCATGCCCGACGAGGTCCCCCCGGCGCCATTGCGTGCTCCCGCCCATTTTCAAGCCCGCGCGGCCCTCCCGGCCGCAGCCATTCCCGACGACGTTCCCACCCTCCAGGATTTCCTCGCCGACAGGCCCACCCAGCCCGCCCCGCCGCTCGCCGAATTGGGCTGGCAGGGCGCTGTCCGGCGGCTCAGCCGCAATTCCCTGAGCCTCGGTCCCGGCAGGCGGGAACTCGCCCACCTGGACGCCGTCGAAGAGGTTCAGCGGCGCCTGGACGGCCCCCGGACCGTCGTCGTGGTTAACCCCAAGGGCGGCGCCCACAAGACCACGGCAACCCTGCTTCTGGCCGCGACGCTGGGCATCCAGCGCGGCGGGTACACGCTTGCCTGGGACAACAATGAAACGCGCGGAACCATGGGGTGGCGGGCGCCTCTGGCCGGGCACGCCGGCACTGCCGTTGACCTGATGCGGGAAGTGGACCGCTTCGAAGACCCTGTCCTTGGCCGGATCGGGGACCTGGACCGCTATGTGCGCTACCAGGGATCCTCGCAGTTTGATGTGCTGGCCTCGGACGAGGACGCGGCCGGGGCCGCCACCATCGGCAGCCGTGAATTCGACCGGCTGCACTCGGCGCTGCGCCGCTTCTACCGGATCATCATGGTGGACACCGGCAACAACATGCGGTCCTCGAACTGGGAAGCCGCTGTGGCGGCGGCGGACGAGTTGGTCATCGTTTCCACGGTCCGCGAAGACACGGTGGCCAGTGCGGTCTGGCTCGTGGACGGGCTGCGTGAACGCGGCTACCAGGACAAAGTCAGCAACGCCGTAACCCTGCTGGCCGCGCCGTCACTGCACACCGATCTGCAGCTTCATGACAGGACCCGGACCCACTTCGAGACGCTGACAAGGGAAGTCCTCGACGTTCCCCATGACAAGTCCCTCGTCTCCGGCGGGCCGCTCAACTACCAGGCGCTGATGCCGGCCACCCGCGAGGCCTGGTTGCGTGCCTCGGCTGCGGTGATGCGGGGCCTATGAGCCGCACCCCGTAGGTGGGAAACTGGCGGCATGCGGATCATCATCCTCCAAGGCGATATCACCACACGCACGGTTGACGCGATCGTGAACGCGGCCAACTCCAGTTTGCTGGGCGGTGGCGGTGTGGACGGGGCCATCCACCGGGCCGCCGGGCCGGAACTGCTGGCCGCCTGCCGCGAACTGCGCGAAACGGACCTGCCGCACGGGCTGGCGCCCGGAGCGGCCGTCGCCACTCCTGGATTCCGTCTGCCGGCACGCTGGGTAATCCACACTGTTGGGCCCAACCGGCACGTGGGGCAGGCCAACCCGGCGCTACTGGTTTCGTGCTTCAGCGAAAGCCTGCGGCTGGCGGACTCGCTGGGTGCGGCTTCCATCGCAGTCCCGGCGGTGGGCGGGGGAGTGTACGGCTGGCACGGGCGCCAGGTGGCGGAGGCCGCGTACGACGCCGTCACAGGGTTTGGTGCCTCACTTCCGGCCAGCGCGCTCGAGTTGGCGGAGTTTGTGCTGTTCAGCCCCGAGATGGAGCAGGCCTTCAAGACGGTGTTCGATCAGCGCGGTGTTTGAGTAGCCTTGCTGAGGTGGAGCCCGCTGCGGTACTCCACGGGCTTTTTGCTGATGGGGTCGACAAAGCGGATGCCGCGGGCCAGAAGCTGCAGCGGCTTGGAGTAGTCGTCCGGGGCCTTGTCGAGCAGATCGGGGTAAAACGCGTCATTCACGATTCCCAGCCCCAGCGAGGCCATGTGGACCCTGAGCTGGTGCGTTTTTCCGGAGTGCGGCTCCAGTCGGTACCGCGCCAGGCGGGCGGAGTGGGTTTCGGCGAGGTTGGTGCCAGCCGCAGGGGTGCCAGGCGCGCGGGTGCCAGCGGCACCTGCTGAAGTGCCGCCGTCGAACGTTTCAAGCCGTTCGATCCGGGTCTCCGCGTTCGGCTCGCCGTCGATCACTTCGGCCAGCAGGTAGCTGCGCGACTTGGTCATCCGGTTCCGGACCACCACGGGGAAGTCGACGGCGGGGTGTCCGGCGGCGGGCTCCGCGGCGGAGACGCACTCGTATTCCTTCTGCACCTGCCGCTTCTCGAAGAGCACCTGGTAATTTCCGCGGGTTTCGGGGTTGGTGGACAGCAGCAGCACGCCGGCGGTCATCCGGTCCAGGCGGTGCATGGGGATCAGGTCCGGCAGGTTGAGCTGGTTCCGGAGCCGGACCAGGGCCGATTCCTGGATGTAGGTACCGCCGGGGGTGGTGGGCAGGAAGTGCGGCTTGTCCACCACGAGGAGGTGGTCGTCCTGGTGCAGGATGCTGATTTCCACCGGGATGCGGGTCTCCGGCGGCAATGAGCGGTAGTACCAGATGAAGGTGTGGTCCTCGAGCCTGGTGGCCCGGTCCAGGGCGACGCCGCCCTCGCCCACGATCTCGCCGGCGTCGAACCTGTCCTCGATGCCCTGCGGATCGATGTGGCCCCACCGGTGCATCATGTAGTCCATCGCGGTGGTCCACGGCCCCTCGTCCGGCAGGCGCAGGCGGGTGGCGTTGACGCCTTCGCGCACGGGGAGGGGGGATTGCATCACCGGTCCATTCTACTTTGCCGGGTCCCTTGGCCCCGCCCCGAGCCCGCCCCAGCCCGCGCCCGTTTAGACGGTTCCCTGCGCACTCGATGGTTGGACCCATCGATCGGGCAGGGAACCATCGAATCGGAGTGTTCCCGGCGACCCTGACAACCGACGGTAAAAAAGTTCTTGACAATAAAAGTTGTCGGTTGGCAAGATGGACGCATGTTGGACATCGAAGTGATCGAGGACCCGGCCGCGGCGGAAGCGTCGTTGGACCCGATCCGGACGCGCATCCTCCAGGAACTCGCGGAGCCGGGGTCGGCCACGCAGCTTGCCGCCAAGGTGGGCCTGCCGCGGCAGAAGGTCAACTACCACCTCAAGGCCCTCGAGCGGCACGGACTCGTGGAACTCGTGGAGGAGCGGCGCAAGGGGAACGTCACCGAGCGCGTCCTCCAGGCGACGGCAGCCTCCTACCTGATTTCCCCGGTGGCCCTCGCGTCGGTGGCACCGGATCCGCACCGGTTCTCGGACAGGTTTTCGGCCTTCTGGCTGCTGGCGCTCGCCGGGCGGATGGTCCAGGAGGTGGGTAAGTTGATCGCCGGCGCGGCCGCGGCCAGGCAGAAACTGGCAACGTTCGCCATCGACGGCGAGATCACCTTCCGGACGGCCGCGGACCGGGCAGCGTTTGCCGAGGAACTCGGTGTCGCCGTGACCCGCCTGGTGGAGAAGTATCACGACGGCGGCGCGGTCGCCGGCCCGGGCGGCGCCCCGGCAGGCGGCTCGCCCCCAAGTGGCACTTCGGCGGGGGGCGGACGAAAGCACCGGCTCGTCGTCGCTCTTCACCCCGTTCTCAAAACCCCCATCAAACCCCTCTCAGCGAAGGAGCAGGACAATGACTGACAACCGTGAATTTGAGATCGTGTACGACACCGAACTGCCCGGCACGCCCGAGCGTGTCTGGGAAGCCGTGACAAGTGGAACGCCGGCGTGGATGTTCCCCACGGACCAGTGGCCGGACGTCAAGACCGTGCAGGAGCATCCCACGCATCTCGTCTCCCGGATGGACGGCCCGGATGGCTGGTTCAACCAGCTGGAGCACGTGCTGGAACCGCTCGACGGCGGCCGCGCCCGGCTGCACTATGTCCACAGCGGGATCTTCGCCGACCAATGGGACGAGCAGTACGACGGCGCCAGCAAGCACACGGCGTTCTACCTGCACACGCTGGGCCAGTACCTGCAGTACTTCGACGGCAAGCCGGCGGTATTTACGGACATCCTGTCTCCGGCAGCGTCGCAGACCCCGGACGGTTTCGACCGCCTGAAGAAAGCTATGGGCGTGGATTCTGCGGCGCGGGGTTCCGCCGTTGAGCTGGAGCTCGACGGCGTGGGGCGGCTGTCTGGGGAAGTGGACTTCTCCAACGAGAACTTCCTGGGCCTGCGGACGTCGGATGCGATGTACCGGTTCTTCGGCCGCAACGCCTTCGGTGCTCCGGTGGGTATGACTGTGCACGACTTCAGCGGCAGTGGTGACTCTTCAGCGACCACCGAGGCCTGGAGCGGCTTCCTCGAAAAGGTCTACGCGTAGGTTGGCCTGAGGCCGGCGCACGGTTATCGACTCGCACATTATCTGGCGCACCGGGAAATCCACCTGCGTCAGATAATTTGCGCGTCGCGGGCGGATCGGCGCGTCGGGAAAGTCCGGTCGCGTCAGGCGGCCCAGCCGCGGGCGACCGCGTCGAGGGAGGCGCTGTAGGCCGCGGCCCAGTCTGCGTCCGGCGGGCCCACCTGGGCCAGTTCCAGGCTTACAAGGCCGTGGACCTGCCCCCAGATTGCGACGGCGACCATTTCCGCCGGTGCCTGCAGCACGGTGCCGGCAGACTGGGCGGAGGCCACTGCTTCCATTAGGGGCTCCATGGCATCGGCGGCAGCATCGGGGCTGGGCTGGCAATCGACGTAGGCGGCCAGTGCGCCGCCGAACATCAGCCGGTAGAGTGCCCGATGCTCCAGCGCCCAGGTCCGGTAGGCCGCGCCGAGTCCCCGAAGCCCGCCCGGGGCCGCGGCCACCTGTGAGTCGCGGAAGGACCGGAACCCGTCGTCCACGACGGCCGTCAGGAGCTGGGATTTTCCGCCGAACAGCGAGTAGACGGCCGTGGTGGACGTGCCGGCGGCCGCTGCCACATCCCGCAGATTGACGCGTGCGGGACCGTCGTGGTCCATCAGGTCAGCCGTGACGGCCAGAAGGCCCTGCCTGAGGGAATCGTTATGCACTACGGGTCTTGCCATGGAGTCCATTGTTTCATAACCTTGTTTCGTAACGGTGTTATGAAACAAGGTTATGAAACCGCGAACCGAAGGAGTTCCCATGGCGCAGAGGGTATTTCCGGGCCGGTACACCGCTGACCCGGGCCGCGAATCGGTGACGGTCTTCCTGATCGGCATGCGGGCGAACCGATGGTGGAAGGTCGGGACCGTCGGCAAGGTGGCTGCCGCCATGCCGCGGATGCTCCAGCACCTGGCCGCCGACCCCGCGGCGGGAATGCTCGGCTGTGAGCAGTGGTTCGGGCGCACCACCATCCTGCTCAGCTACTGGGAGAGCCCCGAGCACCTGCGGAAGTTCGCCGCGGACCGGGAGTCCCCGCACCTGGAACCGTGGCGACGATTCATGCAGGAACTCTCCGGGACCGGCGACGTCGGCGTGTGGCATGAGACGTACCAGGTGCCGGCCGGCGGGATCGAGGTTGTCTACAACGGGATGCCGGAGTTTGGGCTGGCCAAGGCTACGGCTCATGTCCCGGTCGGGGCCGGGACCAATACGGCCAAGCAGCGGATGGGCCGGGCCGCAGGCCGCGGTGCCGGCGGCAGCTGATCCCGAAAACCCACGCCTCACGCGATAGCCAGGGCCGGCGCGTTCTTCAGGGACCGGCGGAGCTGCGGGGCGGCATCGAGCCGGTCCTGGGCTGAGCGCAGGGCCAGGACGGCGGTCTCCAGCTGGTCCGGCGGCAGGGTGAAAGGTACCCGGAGGTAGCGTTCGAACGCGCCGCCGATGCCAAACCGCGGCCCGGCGGCCAGCCGGATACCAAAGTCCGGGGCGATCATGGTCAGCGCCGTGCTGACCGGTGCTGGCAGCCTGGACCAGACGGACAGTCCGCCGGCCGGGCGTGCCGTTTCCCACTCTGGGAGGTGTCCGGCAAGGAGTTCCAAAAGTGCGGCGCGGTTGTCCCGGAGGGCGCTGAGCCGTGCGGGAAGCGGCTCGTCGAGGGCGCGGACCAGGTGGGCGGCCGCCAACTGTTCCATAAGCGGTCCGCCCAGATCCAAGGACGTCCGTGCCGCCGCAAAGCGCTGGATCATGGCTTCGGAGGCGCGGATCCAGCCTGTCCGAAGTCCGGCCCAGTGGGATTTGCTGAGCGAGCCGATGGTGACCACGGCGGGACTGAAGGCTGCCACTGGGCTGGTTTCGACGCCGTCGAGGTTCAGCTCGCGGAGGGTCTCGTCCACCACCAGGACCGTCCCGGCAGCGACGGCCGCCCGGACCAGCTGGCGGCGCTGGACATCGGGCATCAGCTGCCCGGTTGGGTTGTGGAAGTCCGGCACGACGTACGCCATCCTGGGACGCTGCTGTGTCATGGCGGCCTGCAGGGCGTGCATGTCCCACGCCAGGGCGGGACCGCCGTCGGCCCTGTCACTGCCGGTGCCGTGGGCTGCGGTGAACGCCACCGGAATGGCCCGGCACCCGGCCGCGCGGATCGCATCCAGGGCATTTGGGTAGCTGGGGTGTTCCACCAGCACCCTGTCCTGCCGGCCCGCCAAGGCGCGGATGATGATGTTCAGGGCATGCTGCGCGCCCGAGGTCACCAGGATCTGCTCGGCAGTGGTCGGCACGCCGGCCGCCGTATAACGCGCCGCCACCGTCTCGCGCAGCGGGAGAAGGCCCATGGCGTCGTAGCCGAATCCCGGCAGCAGGGCGGGAAGTTCGGTGAGGGCTGCCGCGAACGCGCGATGCACCACCTCGCCGCTGGCAGGCAGCGACGCATAGGCGAGGTCAATCAGACCCTCCGGTGCCGCGAGCCCGGGAGACGTTGTTCCGGGCGTCCGCCCCGCGGTTGTAAGGCCCGGGTCCGTGAGCACCGTGGTACCCAACGCCGTCAGGCGCGGAATCCGGGTCCGGCCCCTGCTGCCCTGCCCGCTGCTGAGGAAACCCTGCTCGCGGAGGTGGCCGTAGGCGGCTGTCACGGTGGTGCGGCTGACGCCCAGCGCCTCAGACAGTGCCCGCTCGCTGGGCAGGGCCGTGTCCAGGGCCACCCGGCCGTCCAGGACCAGGAGACGGACGACGTCGGCCAGCTCGCGGTAGGCGGGAGCGGCGCCGAGGTTCCACTCGCCCAGGAGACGGGCCAGCGCGGGCGGGTTCAGCGAAGGGGACATGATGCCAGTATCTCAGACTGGCTATGTAATTCAATGCCAGATATCTGTCAGAGTGGTCGTCATGTTGACTCGCAGACTACTCCAGCTCTTTACCGGCCTCGCCATGTACGGCATCTCCCTGGCCATGTTTATCCGTGCCGGACTTGGACTGGATCCATGGGATGTTTTCCATCAGGGAGTGGCCGGCCGGACTGGGCTGAGCATCGGCGTGGTGGTCATCATTGTGAGTTTCCTGGTGCTGCTCCTCTGGATCCCGCTCCGGCAGTGGCCAGGGTTCGGCACGCTCTGCAACGCCGTGCTGGTGGGCGTTTTCGCTGACATCGGCCTCGCGTTGATCCCTGCGTTCTCGCATCTTGGCGGCCAGATCGGCATGCTTGCCGGTGCCGTGTTGCTGAACGGCATCGCGTCCGCCTGCTACATCGGCGCACGGTTCGGTCCCGGTGCCAGGGATGGCCTGATGACCGGGCTGGCACGGCGCACCGGCTGGTCCGTGCGGGTCTCGCGCACCCTGATCGAAGTGGTGGTGCTGGGAGTCGGCTGGCTGCTGGGCGGTTCCGTGGGTGTGGGCACGGTGGTCTACGCCCTCGCCATCGGGCCCTTGGTCCAGCTGTTGCTTCCGCGGTTTATGGTGCCCGCAGCTCTGCCAGCCGAACCTGCAGTCCTCGAACAGGATGCCGGCGAGTTCGATGCCGCCGAGTTGGACGCTGGCGAGCCGGTCGCCGTCGAACGCGTGGCCAGGACTCCCTAGGACCGCCTCGAACGGCCTGGGACTGCTTGGGATTGCCTAGGACCGCTCAGGACACGACGCTCAGGGCAGCATCGGCTGGCACTGCGGGCAGAAGTAGATGTCCCGTTCTTCCTCGCCGTTGGGTTTGCCCAGCACACCGCGGCGGATGGGGGTCCGGCATTTCAGGCAGGGCTGGTGTTCGCGCCGGTACACCCAGTAGCCCGGGCGGCCCGCCATCCGTCCCACGGGCATGCCTCGCGGGTTGAGGACGGTCACCCGGCGTGCCGGGCCCAGGTTGGCTTCCAACAGCTGCTTGGCATCGGTCATCATGGTCCGGACGTTGTGGACAGCTGAGACCGGAGTCGCCGGGTGCACCCCGGACAGGAAGCAGGCCTCGCAGCGGTAGATGTTGCCGATGCCCGCCAGGTTGCGCTGGTCCAGCAGGGCGACGCCGATGGGTACATCGGGTGCCGCGCGGATCCGCTGCTCTGCTTCGGCCGGGTCCCAGTCCGGACCCAGCAGGTCCGGGCCCAGGTGGCCCACGATGGTGTCCTCGTCCGCGGTACGGACCACTTCCACGATGCCCAGGGAGAATCCGACGGCGTCAGCCGCGGCCGTGCGCAGGACGCACCGGGCGGTGAATCCCGGCTTCCGCCAGCGCCCTCCCGGCGGATAGACCTGCCAGGTGCCTTCCATCTTCAGGTGCGAATGGATGGTGAGTTTCCGCTCCTCCGGTCCATTCCCGTCCGGTCCCACCACGCGCATCAGCAGGTGCTTGCCGCGCGGGACCACCTCTGCCACGGTCCAGCCGGCCAGGTTGAGCGTTGCGAACCTCGGCACGCGGAAGTCCGACGCAACGAGCGTCTGCCCCGCCAAGGCCTTGTGCAGTTCGGCGGCGGCCCGCCAGACGGAATCACCTTCAGGCACGGATTCTCAGACCTTTGGGCGTGGAGTATGCCCCGGCGGCGGCCAGCGCCGCTGCCACCGGCGTGTCCAGGATGCCGTGGCCGTTGACCTTTTCCATGATGAGCTTGTCCACGGCTCCCCGGGTGACCACACCTACTAAAGCCGCGCCGGCGGCGGACAGCACGGCTGCGTCCTCGCTGAAGGCCAGCAGCGTTTTGCCGCCGCGCTCCACATAGAGGACCAGGGCGCCGTCTACCATGACCACCAGCGCCCCGGCTTTCCGCCCAGGCCGGTGGCCCGTTCCGGCCTCCACGTCGAGGGCAGGCCAGGACAAAGCAGCCCCATAGGGGTTAGCAGGATCCGTGGCCGCAAGGGCCAGTGCCATTGGCTCGGGCTTTGCCAGCTGAGTGTCCTCGGAATAGGAGCGCAGCCGGTCCACGGTTGCGGGGACAGCGAACTGGGCGGCCCCGAGGTGCTCGATGAAGTACCCACGACGGCAGCGTCCGGCCTCCTCCAGCCGGGCCAGCACCTTGTACATCAGGCCGAACCCGCCCAGGATCTGCTCCGCCATGACCGATCCCCGGGTCACCACGCCATACCGGTCCAGCAACAGTTCAGCCGTGGCCCGGGCGTGGATGGTGGCGTCCAGCTCGGGCGAGGGCAGGGCAGACCAACGACCCGCGGCCAGCGGGGGTGTTGCCGCAGTGCCCGACAATGAACCGTACCGTCCGCCGCCCAGCGCAGGTGAGCCCAGCCCGGGCGATCCCAGAAGGCCGGTACCGTGCGAGCGGCCGAGCCTGCTCAGCCTGGGGGCACGGGCGCGGGGCGAGCGGGCCACTTGGCGGTGCGCCGTGTGGCCGCCGGCGATGAGGGCGCGGACCGGGGCGAAGGTATCTCCGGTTATGCGGCCCGCCCACGCCAGATCCCACAGCGCGGACACCACTTCCTGGTCGCTGAGCACCGCGTCCATGCCACCGGCCACGTCCTTCAGCTGGCGGAAGAAATAACCGCCGCCGTTGTTCCTCAAGTGGTCAAGCAGGCGTTGCTGCGCGTCTCCGGGTTCATATTCGACGGCGGGATTCAGCGTCAGTTCGGCGGAATCGGCCAGGTGGAGGCTGACCCAGCCGTCGTTTCCAGGCAGCGCTCCCGCCCCGGACCAGAGGACCTCACCGGCGGCCATGAGCTCGTCCAACATGGCGGGCTGGTAGTTCGAAACCCTGCTGGCCAGGACCAGCGGCTCCCACGCCGAAGCAGGTACCGGCACGCCGGACAGCTGGTCGATCGCGGTGACAATTCCGTCCAGCCCCCGCAAGGACGGCTGCCCGCGCCCGGCTCCCGGCGTACGGACATGCTGCCAGGCCGGCAGGAAACGCCCATAGGCGGCGGCGTCCACCGGTTCCACTTCGGCGCGCAGGGCTGCGAGCGAACGACGCCGGAGCTTGCGGAGCACTTCGGCGTCGCACCATTCGCTGGTGGTGGGCGCGGGCAGGTGCGTCTGCATGGATCCTTCCGGGAGCGGTTGAGCCGTTTGGACATCCTCAACTGGTGTGTCGTCCGATGGCCCATAGTTGGCCGCCTGTTCCGGCGGGGCGGCGTGCGGCCGGAACTCGCCTTCTACCACGCGACCGTCCGCGGCGAGCCGTTTCAATGCGGTGTTGACCACGGCGACGCCAAGCCCCAACCGGGCCGCGGCTTCCGTCGACGTGAAGGGTCCGTGCGTGCGGGCGTACCGGGAAACCAAGTCGCCCAAGGGGTCTGCCACCGGTTCGATGAAGGCAAGGGGAACGCCCATGGGCAGCGGAACGCCGATGGCATCACGGAGCCGGGCGGCATCCTCGACGGCAGCGTAGCGCTCGGCACCGCCGATGTTGACTCTTATGGCCCGGTTGGCCCGCAGCAGTGTGGTCAGGTGCGTCGTGGCCAGAGGAGTGTCGGCATGCGGGGTTTCGACAGGCTCAACCCCCGGCGAGGGCTCAACCCCCGGATCGGCTTCCGGGGTTTCGACAGGCGGAGCCTCCAGGCGGGCGGCGACCTCTTCCGGCGTCAGCGGACCCAGCAACCTGAGAAGATCGGCGACGCCTTCCATGCCGCGGGCCCGGCGGTCCGGCGCAAGGCGCTGGAGTTCAAGCTCGGTGGCCTCGATGACTTTCGCGTCGAGCAGTTCACGGAGCTCAACGCGGCCGAGCAGCTCGTTCAGGAGCGTCGAGTCCAGGGCCAGGGCCGCGGCCCGGCGCTCGGCCAGGGGCGAGTCGCCTTCATACAGGAACTGGGCCACGTACCCGAACAGCAGGGACTTGGCGAACGGTGAGGGCTGCTGTGTGGTGGTCTGCACGATCCTGAGTTCGCGTCGTTCCACCGAGGCCGCAATGTCCTTCAGGGCCGGGAGGTCGTACACGTCCTGGAGGCATTCGCGGACGGTCTCCAGCACGATGGGGAACGTGGGGTATTTCCGAGCGACGTCGAGCAGCTGCGCCGACCGCTGGCGCTGTTGCCAGAGCGGCTGCCGCTTGCCGGGGGTTTGCCGCGGAAGGAGCAGGGCACGCGCCGCACACTCCCGGAAGCGGGAGGCAAACAGCGCACTGCCGCCCACCTCTGCGGTGACAATTTGCTCCAGTTCTTCGGGGTCAAACAGGAACAGCTCGGCGCCGGGCGGCTCGTCCTCCATCATGGGGACCCGCAGCACGATGCCGTCGTCCGCCGCCATGGCAGAGCCGTCCAGGCCGTACCGCTGGTGGAGGCGCTGCCCGACGGCGAGTGCCCAGGGAGCGTGCACCGGCATCCCGAAGGGGCTGTGCAGGATCACCCGCCAATCGCCCAGTTCGTCATGGAAGCGTTCCACCACCAGCGTGGTGTCGCAGGGGACCACCTCGGTGGCCAGCTTCTGTTCACTGAGGTACTGGATCAGGTTGTTTGCGGCGAATTCATCCAGGCCGCTGGCCTTGCAGCGTGCGGTGGCAGGGCCGACGTCGGACGCGGACAGCTCACGCACGAAGGCGCCCAGGGCACGGCCCAGGTCAAAGGGCCGCCCCAGTGAGTCCCCCTTCCAGAAGGGAAGTTTGCCCGGCTGGCCGAAGGCGGGGGAGACCAAGACGCGGTCATGAGTGATGTCCTCGATCTTCCAGCTGGTGGCGCCCAACGCAAAGATGTCACCCACCCGGGACTCGTAGACCATCTCCTCGTCCAGCTCACCGACGCGGCGGCCGCCCTTGGCAGGGGACGCGGCGGGTTTGCCATCAGCGCCCGGTGCACCGGAGCCTTCCACCTCGGTGCCGATGATGTACACACCGAAGAGGCCGCGGTCCGGGATGGTGCCGCCGGATGTGACGGCAAGCCGTTGGGCCCCGGGCCTGCCTTCGATGGTGCCGGCGTTCCGGTCCCAGATAATCCGGGGACGCAATTCGGCGAATTCATCGGACGGATATCGGCCGGCCAGCAGGTCAAGGGTTGCTTCGTAGGCGGACCGGGGGAGGGACGCGAACGGGGCGGACCGCCGGACAGTGGCGAACCATTCCTCCACATCGATGCTGCCCAGGGCGGTGGCCGCGACGGTCTGCTGGGCCAGGATGTCCAACGGATTGGCCGGGACAAAGAGCCGCTCGATCTTCCCTTCGAGCATCCGCTCCACGGTGATGGCCGTGTGCACCAGGTCTGCCCGGTGCTTGGGAAACAGCACTCCCTGCGAAATTTCCCCTACCTGGTGCCCGGCGCGGCCCACGCGTTGGAGTCCGCTGGCCACCGACGGCGGTGATTCCACCTGCACCACGAGGTCCACAGCGCCCATGTCGATGCCGAGTTCCAAGGACGAAGTGGCCACGACGCAGCGCAGCCGGCCGGACTTGAGATCATCCTCAATGAGTGCCCGTTGGTCCTTGGAAACGGAACCGTGGTGGGCTCGGGCCAGCAAAGGATCGGCTCCCGCCGTGCTGCCGGCCTGCGCCATCATGTGGGCCGGCGTCGCGGTGGACGCAGGAGTGGAGGCAGGACTGAAAGCAGGACTGAATGCCCCGTCGCCGGACGGAAAACCTGGATCTGCGGCACCAGCATCAGGCGAGTCCCAGCCGCCGCCGACCGCGATCAGTTGCCGTTCGGCGTAGATCTCGTTGAGCCGCGCCGTGAGCCGTTCAGCCAGGCGACGGGAGTTGGCGAAGACGATGGTGGACTGGTTGGCCAGCACCAGGTCAACGATCTTTTCCTCCACATGGGGCCAGATCGAGGCCTGGGGCTGCAGCCCGGATGCCGGACCGGAGTCGAAGGCGCCCGCGGCGCCCGGGAGGTCGGACATGTCCTCCACGGGGACGGATACGGTGAGGTCCCAGTTTTTCCGTGACGGCGGGGCCACGATTTCCACCGGCGCAGCACCGGCCAGGAACTGGGCCACCAACTCGCGCGGCTCCACCGTGGCGGAGAGGCCGATCCGCTGGGCGGGCTTGGACAGCAGCGCATCCAGCCGTTCCAGGGAGACCGCCAGGTGCGCGCCACGCTTGGTTCCAGCCACGGCGTGGACCTCGTCAACGATGATTGTGTCCACCTCGGTGAGGGTCTCGCGCGCCCTGGAGGTGAGCATCAGGAACAGCGATTCCGGCGTGGTGATGAGGATGTCCGGCGGGTTGCTGAGCAGCGCGCGACGGTCCGCCGTCGTGGTGTCACCGGACCGGACCCCCACGGTGATCAGGGGCGCTGGAAGTCCCAGCCGCTTGGCAGTCTGGGTGATCCCGATCAGCGGCGAGCGGAGGTTGCGTTCCACGTCCACACCGAGGGCTTTCAGCGGCGAGATGTACAGGACGCGGGTCTTGCGTTTGGGCGGGCGGGGGCGTCGTCCTTTGGCCTGCCCTTTCACCGGCCCTTTGACCGATACAGCATCCACGCCCGGCAATTCAGGGTCACCCAGTTCCGGAGCAGGGGAAGGGGCCTCAACGAGCAAACGATCCAGGGCCCAGAGGAACGCCGCGAGCGTCTTTCCTGAACCGGTGGGTGCCACCACCAGTGCGTGCGAGCCGGACGAGATGGCGTTCCAGGCGCCGGTCTGGGCAGGGGTGGGCTCCGCAAACGCGCCAAGGAACCAGTCCCGCGTGGGCCGGCTGAAACGGCCCATGGGTTCCTCTTTGCGCCCGGCCGGGCGGGCTGCGTGGCCCGCTTCCGCTGGCTGATCCTCCTGCATTCCTCCATCATGCCCTACCCCACCGACAGTATTGCCGGCAGCGTTGGAGGCGTGGATCAACGCTGCTCAAGCCTCGGAAGATCCTTGGTGGCGGGTCCTTCGAGGAGCTTGCCGTCCGGGCTGAAGCGCGAGCCGTGCAGCGGGCAGTCCCAGGTCAGTTCGCTGTCGTTCCAGTGCACGATCCCGCCCAGATGCGTGCAGACGGCGGAGACCCTGCAGGTGGTGCCGTCCACAGTGGAGACCGCCGTGGGCCGGGCGCCGTCGCGATATACCCGCCCGCCGTCGTCGGCCGGTACGGGACCTCCGGCAGTTGCCTCCGGAACCGCGGTTTCGGCAGGCTCAACCACCGGCCTGCCACTCACCGACTTGCCAACCGCCAGCTTCCCCCAGTCGGTGGCCAGCCGCGCAGCCACGCCCGCGTTGACGGCGACGGCGGTCAGCGCCCCGCCCGGAGACGTCACGCGGTGATGGATCGTGTTGGCCCAGCGGAGGCTGCCGCCGAGGATGTCCGCGGAGATGCCAAGGGCGGCGGCCACCGCGTTGGTCATGCCCCACTTGTTGTAACCGGTGCCGAAGAAGATGTGGCCCCGGCCCCGTGGCAGTTTGCCAAAGAAGGGCATGAGGTTGGTGGCCTGGTAGTCCTGGGCCGACCACGTGTGGGTGGTTACCGCACCCGGGAAGTGTCCGGTAGCCCAGTCGAGCAGTCCCGACAGATGGGACTTTTCCGATTCAGTCCGCCCCACCTGATGCCCGTGCCCGCCCACAAGCAGGAACTGACGGCCGTCAGCCTCATAATCCCGCAAGGAGTGGGTGGGTTCCTCGGCGGAGAGGTACATTCCGGGCGGCGCGGTGACCCCGGCAGGCAGCTCCAGGGCCGCGGCGTAGGAGCGTAGGGGTTTGAGTTTGGTGAAGTAGAGTCCGCGGTCGAGGACGGGGATTCCGGTGGCGAGAACGACGTTGTTGGCGGTGACGGTGCCCTGGTCTGTGTGGACAATTAGTGGTCCGCTCCCGGAGACATTCCGCAGCCGGGTCCCGCCTACTACGCTCCCGCCGCGGGCACGGACGTCCCTGAGCAAGGCATCCAGGACGTCCATAGGGTTGATCTGGGCCTGATCGGTCAGCAGGAGGGCGCCTTGGATGGGGAAGGGGAGGCGTGCATCGCGCACGTACTCCACGTCCAGGCCGGCGGTGGTCGCGGCGCCGAGGTCCTCAAGCAGGCGCTCGGTCCCTTGGGCAGTGGTGGCGTAGGTGTAGGCATCCCGGCGCTGATACGGCACGTGCTGTTCGTCGAGGTAGCGGAGTAGCCACGACTGCCCTTCCCGGTTGGCCTCAACGTAGGCCCCAACCTGCTTCTGCGCATACTGTCTGGCCAGGGCAGACAGGACGGTCCCCTGCAGCAGGCTGACTTTCGCCGTTGTGTTTCCGGTGGTCACGGCCCCGGGAAATCTGGCCTCCAGGACCTGGACGCGCTGCCCCGACCTGGCCAGCAACAGTGCGGTTACCAGCCCCGTCAGACCGGCCCCCGCCACCACAGTGTCGTAGCGGCTGCCTGCCTCGAACGGGTCAGAGCTGAATGATTGCCCGCGGTCCAACCAGAGCGACGTCATGGAAGCTAAGTGTACTTATCAGCGCCTGTCAGGCCCAGAGCCCAGAGCGATGCGGATCATCTGTTGACGCCCGATGTGATGCACGCTACAGTTGACCGAAGTTATACGAATAACCCACAAAACCAACTGGCCCGAGGAGGTGCCCATCATGGCTGGATCACGGCCAAAGTCAGGACCGACAATGCACGACGTCGCTGCTGCTGCCGGTGTTTCACAGGCCACCGTGTCATTGGTGCTGAATTCGGCCTCCGGGTCGCGTTTCTCCGAGGATACGCGTAAGCGTGTTCGGGACGCCGTGAACCGGCTCGGCTACCGCACGAACGCCCACGCTAAAGTTCTTCGCGAGGGCGTGGCCGGCATGATCGGTTTCATCGGCGATTCCGTGGCCACCACTCCTTTTGCGGGCGCCATCATCGAAGGCGCGCAGCAGCGGGCATGGGAGGACGGGCTCCTCCTGCTCTCGGTAAACACCGGTGGTGACAGGCAGCTCGAGGCCGCTTCCTTGGACACCATGCTCTCTTATAAGGTTGCCGGCGTGGTCTACGCCGCCATGTATCACCGCCGGCTGGAAGTTCCGGAGGCCCTGGCGGGCGTCAGGTCCGTAGTGCTGAATTCGCAAGACAGGGTCGGTCGGGTCCCGAGTGTCGCCCCGGACGAGGTCAAAGGCGGGTATGCGGCCACGAGTCGACTGCTCGAGGCAGGCCACACCAGGGTGGGGATGATCAATATCGAAACCCTGGAAAGCGGTCTTCCTGCCGCCGTCGGCCGCTACGAGGGCTACTGCGCGGCACTTGAGGAAGCGGGGCTGGACGTTGATCCGTCGCTGGTCCGTTTCGGTCAAGGCGGTGAGGAACATGGCTACAAGTACGCGATGGAGCTGCTGACCTCCAGCAACCCGCCCACCGCGATTTTCTGCGCGAATGACCGTGGCGCCTGGGGCGCCTACCAGGCCGTCTCGGACCTGCGGCTCTCAATCCCCGGGGACGTGTCGATCGTGGGGTTCGATAATCAGGCGACTCTGGCGCCGTTTCTTCGCCCCGGATTGACCACTTTTGAATTGCCGTTCGTCGCCATGGGCCGGCGCGCGGTTGACCTGATCCTCCAGGACGCGGAACCCGATGGCCGGGTCGAGCTCATGGACTGCCCTCTGATCGAACGGAACTCAGTGACCCACCCTAAGGAGATGCCATGAGCCGCACCATCCCGGCCCGACGCGGGCGTCCGGTTGCGGCGCCGTTGCCGCAACGAAAAAATTCTCTTTCGCTCCGCCTGAAGAGGATTTCCCGTGCCTGGCAGTTATACGTATTACTAACCCCGGCGATCATCTACATCCTGGTCTTCAAATACTGGCCGATGTACGGCGTGCAGATCGCGTTCAAGAACTACAACCCGGTGGACGGGTTCACTGACAGCCCCTGGGTGGGCCTGACCCACTTCATCAGGTTCGTGAACTCCTACCAGTTCGGGCAAGTGGTCGGTAACACCTTGTGGATCGCCGTCCTGGGCCTGCTGCTTGCCTTCCCCGTTCCGATCATCCTGGCTTTGCTGGTCAACCAGCTCCAGAGCGAGAAGTTCAAGAAGTTCACCCAGACGGTGCTGTATTCGCCCGCGTTCATCTCCACCGTGGTGGTGGTGGGCATCATGTTCGTGGTCCTCTCCCCACGGTCGGGGCTGGTGAACAACGCCATCCAACTGGGCGGCGGTGAGCCAATCTTCTTTATGGGTTCGGCGGAGTGGTTCCGACCCATCTACGTGATCTCTGATGTTTGGCAGAACGCCGGCTTCTCGATGATCGTGTACCTGGCGGCGCTGGCGGCCATCGACCCGGCGCTTCATGACGCGGCCAAGGTGGACGGTGCCTCCAAGCTGCAGCGTATCCGGCACATCGACCTCCCTGGCATCATGCCGGTGGTGACCATCCTGTTCATTCTGGCCATCGGCAACCTGCTCAACGTCGGCTTCGAGAAGGCACTGCTGATGCAGACGCCCCTGAATATCTCGACCTCGGAGATCATCCAGACCTACGTCTATCATGCGGGCCTGCAGCAGGCGCAGTTCAGCTATTCGGCCGCCATCGGCCTGTTCAACTCCCTCCTCAACCTGGCGCTGTTGCTCGTCTTCAACACGATTGCGCGGCGGGCCAACCAAGCGACCCTGTGGTGATGCCGAAATGTCTCTGACAACCAACCCCCGCACAACCGACACCCCGAGCCGGACCATCAACCAGGGCCGCCCCCAGCGGACCCTGCGCGACAAATACGGCGACCGCGCCTTCAGTATCGCCGCCACAGCTGTCCTGATGCTGTCCATCCTGGCCGTGGTGTACCCGCTGTACTTCATCGTGATCGCCTCCATCAGCGACCCGAATGCCGTCTACGAAGGTAAGGTCTGGCTGTTTCCTTCCGGTATGACTACCGAAGGCTACGAACGGATCTTCGCCGATAGCCGGATCTGGAATGGCCTGGGCAATACCGTCATCTATACCGTGCTCGGTACCGCCGTCAGCGTCAGCACCATCCTGTGCGGCGCCTACGCCCTGTCCCGCAAGGACATGCCGGGCCGGAAGATCCTGATGCTCCTGTTCGTCATCACGATGTTCTTCGACGGCGGCCTCATCACCAAGTATCTGGTGGTCCGCGACCTGGGCATGCTGGACACCGTCTGGGCAGTGGTCCTTCCCGGCGCGGTCGGCGTCTGGAATCTCATCATCGCCAGGTCCTTCTTCGAGCACACCATTCCGAACGAGCTACGCGAAGCCGCCCAGATGGACGGGGCAACCGACTTCAAATTCTTCTTCAAAATGGTGCTCCCACTGTCCAAACCGCTGATCATGCTCATGATCATGATCCACGTCGTGGCCCAGTGGAACTCGTTCTTCGACGCACTGATCTTCCTCAACGACGACTCCAAATACCCGCTGCAGCTCGTCCTGCGCAACATCCTCATCCAGTCAGACGTCTCCTCCACCGGAACCACCGGCGGGGACATCGAATCCTATGCCGCCGCGCAACGGATCGCAGAGCTCACCAAATACGCCATGATCGTCGTCTCGAGCCTGCCACTCATGATTGCCCTGCCATTCATGCAGAAGCACTTCACCAAGGGCGCCATGATCGGCGCCGTCAAATAGCACCTCCCCGCATCGACCGCCCTGGCAACCGCCGTCGGACGGCAGCACACCCACCGCAAGAACCCACCTCAGAATAGGAATGACCATGTCACTCAGCCGTAAATACGCCGCCCTCGGCGCCGTCCTGGCCGGAACATTGATGTTCACCGCCTGCTCCGGCGGAGGCTCCGGCACCACGGAGATCAAAGACGCCTCCGCCGAGTTCGGCTTCCAGCAAACAGGCTTCCCGATCGTCAGCAAGCAACTCGACCTGACATTCTCCGGCACCAAGACCGCCCTGGCGCCGGACTACAACACCATGACCGTGGTGCAGGAATGGGAAAAAACCACCAATATCCACATCAACTGGGAAAACCTGCCCGAAACGGTCTTCCAGGAAAAAAAGAACCTCATCCTCGCCAGCGGGGACCTGCCCGACGCCTTCTTCAACACCGGCCTGACCGACGCCGAAATCGCCACCTACTCCGCCAGCGGCACCCTCATCCCACTCGAGGGCCTGATCGAAAAGAACGCACCCAACCTCTCCAAGCTGCTCTCCGAACGGCCGGACATCAAGGCAGCCATCACCTCCTCGGACGGGCACATCTATTCCCTTCCATCGGTGGAAGAACTCGGCCTGGTCCAGTTCCCCAATGAACTGATCATCAACACTTCCTGGCTGCAAAAGCTCAACATCCCGATGCCGAAGACCATCGACGAGTTCCACGACGCCCTGCTGGCCTTCAAGACCCAGGACGCGTCCGGGACCGGCAGGACCCTCCCGCTGAGCTTCAGGCCCGGCGGTTGGACCGGCGACATCGTTGACCTCATCGCGGCCCTTGGCGGAGTGCCGGACAACATGGACCACCGCATCGTCAAGGACGATAAAGTCATCTTCACCGCCACGCAGGACGGCTACAAGAAGGCCATCCAGACCCTGCACGAGTGGTACAAGGAAGGGTTGATCGACCCCGAATCCTTCTCCCAGGACGACAAGGCCTACCTGGCCAAGGGCAAGTCCGCCACGGAAAACCTCGGCTCCTTTGTCTGGTGGGAAATCCCCGAAATGGTCGGCGCTGACCGCGCCAACAACTACTCCATCGTCCCCGTGCTTGAAGGCGTGGACGGCAAACGGATCGCCAGCCAGTCCAACAACCAGGAAATCGCCCGCGGCGCCTTCGCCATCACCCGGACCAACAAATACCCGGCCGCGACCATGCGCTGGGGCGACAACCTCTACGACCCCATCCAGTCCGCCCAAGCGAACTGGGGACCCGTCGGTGAAACCCTCCAGAAGGACGCCAGCGGCCTCCTGACCCAGATCCCCACCCCGGCCGGAACCAGCGAAGGCGAACGACGCCAAAAGGTCGCCCCGGGCGGCCCGAAGGCGAACACCGCAGAGAACTTCACAACCGTCGTCGCTCCCGAACCGCGTGCCGCTGAACGCCAGAAGGTCGTCAACGAATTTTACAAGCCCTTCGCCGGCAACGACGGCTACCCCCCGGTGGCCCTCTCCAACGAAGAACTGCAGCAGATCAGCACCATCCAGACGGACACCACCTCGCTGGTCAAGCAGAACGTCGCCAAGTGGATCGTCTCCGGCGGCATCGAGCAGGAATGGGACGGCTACGTCACCCAGCTCAAAAACGTCGGCGTCGACAAAATGATCGAGGTCTACCAGCAGGCCTACGACCGCTACAAAAAGAACTCCTAGCTCCGAGAAGCCGGGTGGGCCGGCGCAAACCGGCCCACCCCACGTTCAGGGAACCCTGCGGACAAGGGTTCTCCGCAGACCTGCACAGAAACGAGACCTCACCTTCATGACTGCCGCGACCGCCACCACGGCCGACACCTTCCGCCCGGCCCTGCACTACGCCGCCCGGAACACGTGGCTCAATGACCCCAACGGCCTCATCCACCACGACGGTGTCTTCCACCTCTACTACCAGACCAACCCGCTGGATAACGTCTGGGGCAACATGTCCTGGGGACACGCCACCTCCCCGGACCTGACCACCTGGACCGAACACCCCGTCGCCATCTCCTGTGACGAGGAAGAAGACATCTTCTCCGGCAGCATCGTCTTCGACCGGGACAACACCAGCGGATTCGGGACCGACTCGGCTCCGCCCCTGGTCGCCGTCTACACCAGCGCCTTCAAACCCGGCTCCGCGCACGAAGGCCTCCAGGCCCAGTCCCTCGCCTACAGCCGCGACGGCGGCCACACCTGGACCAAACACACCGCCAACCCCGTACTGAACCGCGGATCCGCCGAGTTCCGCGACCCGAAGGTCATAAGGTACGACGGCGGTGCCGGCAGTTACTGGGTCATGGTCGCCGTGGAAGCCAAGGACTTCCAAGTGGTGCTCTACAAGTCCGAGGACCTGAAGAGCTGGGAGATGCTGAGCACCTTCGGCCCGGCTAACGCCACCGGAGGCGTCTGGGAATGCCCTGATCTCTTCCCCCTCCCCGTCGACGGCGACCCAGAGAACGTTCAGTGGGTCCTCACCGTGAACCTCAACCCCGGCGGACCCAACAACGGCTCCGCCGGACAGTACTTTGTAGGTGACTTCGACGGGACCACGTTCACCTCGGCCACCACCGTGACCGAAGGACTCCAGGACCCGGACCGGTTGGGCGAGTACCAGTGGCTGGACTGGGGACGGGACTACTACGCCGCAGTCTCCTTCAGTGATGCCCCCGACAGCCGCCGCCTCATGATCGCCTGGATGAACAACTGGGAATACGCGAATCAGATCCCCACCTCGCCCTGGCGCAGCCCCATGACGCTGGCCCGCGAAGTATCCCTCCGCACCATTGACGGAAATGCGCGACTGATTCAAGAGGCCACCGGAGATTTCGCCTCGATTTCCGACCCTGCCCGGGCGTTCAGGCTTGCGCATATGGAAATCGCCGACGGTACACACATCCTTGATGGTGCAGCGGGCAGCGTCCAGCGCATCGATGTCACCCTGAGGCCCGGAAGCGCCACGGAATTCGGGCTTGTGGTCCGCGGCAACGGCGGCCAGGGAACCCGCATCGGCATCAGACCCGTTGAAGGCACCCTCGTCGTTGACCGGCGCGATTCCGGGCAGACAGGTTTCCACGAAACTTTCGCCTCCATCGACTCCGCCGCTATCCGGGCTATCGACGGTGACTACAAGCTCACCATCTTTGTGGACCGCTGCTCCGTTGAGGTCTTCGCCCAGGACGGCCAGGTCACCATGACCGAGCTGATCTTCCCGGCACCCACCAGTACCGACCTCGCGCTCTATTCCATCGGTGGCACAGCCACCGTAAACAACCTGAACGTCACGCAGTTCTTCGCCTGACTGAAGAATTCGCGGTCACGGCACACCAGCATCCCGGCAGAGGCCTCCCGGGTCGCTGGCACGATTGGCGCCGGGGACTCGTATATGGCAGCCCTGATCCTGGGACTCCTCGCCTGCGGGACCCGATGGCTTGGCACCCGCTGTTCTTGAGCAAGTAGGACGCACAGCTGCGATGGCGGCCGCCATCACGGTGCGGCGGCCCGGCGCAAATCCGCCGACACTCGAGGAACTCCGGACCCATCTGCAGCCGGCGAATTAACCTGGCAGCGGACCGAATCCTTCCCACATTTTCAGGCAGGCTGGAAGGCTCCGACGCTCAGGAGGGCGATGTTCGCATTAGTGCACGCGCTGGTGGGCTGGGGCAGGAACAACGACGCTGTGTCTTCGGGCGGGTAGATGCGGTAACCGGCCGCGTCCGTCAGCGTGCAGTCGCTGTAGTTCGCGGCCTGGGTGTAGCGGAGGACAGTGGTTCCGGTCTGGCCGGGCGCCAGCAGGACGTCCGCGACGGGGGTGGATTCGTCGCGGGTTGCCGCCGCACCAATCGGTGCACCGTCGGCGTTGGCGGTCAGTGACACCCCCGGGTAGCCCTTGAGCAGGCAGGGCGCCGTTCCCGTATTCGTGAGGTTCAGCTTCATGTAGACGCTGCCCGCCGCGCCGCCGCCGGACGCATCGGTAGCCGCCGACAGTGTGGCCGCTTTGCAGAGCGCGGGACCGGCCTGGGTGTTGGTCGCCGACGGCGACGCGGACGCGCCCGGAGATGACGGAGTGCTGGACGGGCTGGCGGAGTTCGTCACCGGCGTCGTCGTCCCCTGCGCCTGCGGCTGGCTCTGTCCGCAGGCGGTGAGCATCAGCGCCGCCGCCGCGACCGCCGTCGTAATAACAAACCCTTGTGCAATGCGCTGAGACGTCATGGCACCACCTTTGTTGCTGCTGCGACGGGAGTCAACGATGCCACGGGCAGGCAGGACGATTTGATGCCCGGATCGTGATCATCCGGACATCAAATCCCGCGATGTTACGTGGCGGATTCCTGCCGGCGCTTCGAGCCGCTGCGCGCGAAGGCCACCCCGCCCAGGGCGAGGCCGCCGAGGCCGGCGGCAAGCCCAGCCCAGCTGCGGGCGTCCGCGCCGCTGTCAGTCACGGCGGCTGCCTGTTCGGTGGCCGGGGTTTCGGTGGTGTGCGCCGCGGAAGCAGCGCCGTGGCCGTCCGCGCTGGCCGGCTCGGTGATGGTGATGGACGGTGCCGGGGCCTTCAGGGAGTGCGGGTCCTGCCCGTCCTTGGCGATCTCCGACCAGTCGGTCTGTCCCGTTTCGCACGACTGCAGCGTGGGGAAGTAGAGCGTGGAGCCTGCCGCGTCGGGCAGCTTGACCGACAGCACCAGGGCATCGCGCAGTTCATGGGCCAGCGGAGTTTTGGCCGTGTACACAATCTGGCTGGTGCGTTTGGTGATGGAGGAGCCGTCGGCCAGTTTCTTGGGCTCGGCGAGCTGTTCGGTCACCTTTTCCACGGTCCAGTTGGGGTTCACCGTGGGCTGGGCGTCGTTGAGTTCGGCCGGCAGGGTGATGGCCACTTTCGTGGTGCCGGACTCCTCGCAGCCGTGCGGGATGCCGAAGGTCAGGAGGGCGTACGAGTTGGCGTCGGTCTTGTCCGGCTTGACGCCGACGTGGGCGGACGCGCCTGCTGCTGCGGTCAGGATCAGGACGGCTGCGCCGCCGGTGGCTGCCACTGCGGTGAGGGTGCGGCGAAGGAATGTGGTGGTCATGGGGTTGCCTTTCGGACGCACGCCGGATGGGGGCGTGCGGAAGTACGGGATGGGGCCCGCGGCCTGCGGAAGTGCGGTGCGGGCGGAGTCAGGAAAGTACGACGGCGGAAGGCGGGCCGCGTCGGCTGTGTTGCCTGAGGTTCCGCCAGGGGCGGAGGGGGAGAACCGCCGGTGGGGCAGTCACCGCACGCGGTGTTCCGGCGTCGGGTGTTACTGCTTCGGGGAGCCGGACGAGGGGCCTCAGCCACGCGGCCAGAGCCCACAGCGCGGCTTCACCCTTGGCAAGCAGGAGGGCGCACGCGCCGGTGGCGAGTGCGTGGGTCAGGAGCATCAGGATGCCCGCTGATCCGGCATCGTGGACGTGTCCGGTGGCAGCGATGACGGGCGCGGCGGCGCCGGCGAGGTGGGCGTTATGGAGCCCGGAGGCGGCAGCGCTTACAGCGGTACCCGACGAACTGAAGACCGTGAAGGCTTCGTGCAGGATGAACTGTCCCGCGCCGAGGACAGTGAGCATGGCTGGAAAATTGAGTCGCAGCCTCGTGGCCGTGGTGGCTGCCAGGACTGTCAGTGCGAGCACGGCCAGCAGGATGCCTGGGGCGGGAAGGTCGCCGCCGCCGGCGACGTGGGCGCCTGCGGCAAGTGTCAGGATTCCCGTGGACAGGGAGGCGGCGCGAAGGAAATGGAAGGGTGGCCGGGCGTGGTTGGTGCGCACGGATCCTCCTTATTGCGGTCGCCGGTGACGGGCTTCAGTCGCGTTCTTCCAGTGTTCTTCGGCGACGTTCAGATTCTAGCGGCCTTTGGGCGGGCCACCGGTGTGTGACGGGCGGTGCAGCGCGATCACGTTCGATGGAGATTCTGTCGTTTCGGATGGCTCGTCTGCCAAGTTGAAGAAACCCATGGCCAGGTCGAGGCACTGGATGGCCACCGGGGGAACGCGGTAATCGGTCGCCGCCTCCACCAATCCGAGTTCGGCGAGAAGGGTCAGCTTCTGCTGTGCTTGCAGGGCCGCGAGCGACGCGTAGACCTCTTCGAGGCCCGTTTCTTCGAGTTTCGTGTCTTCAAGGTCTACGTCCTGAAGCAAGGCGCCCTCAAGGTCCGGCGACGCCATCCGTTCGAGTTCCGCCACGGGCATCGGTTCATCGGTGGTGCCATAGGTGAGGACGGCCAGCAGTGTCCCGGCTACCGCTTCCTGGTCCCACACCTGGTCCTCGTCGGTGAGCACTCCGACCAAAAGGACCACCGACAGCATCCGGCGGATGTCCAGCCGTTCCTCGATCCTCGTGCTGTTCCAGGCGGCCACTTCCGGGCCGGGAATGGCTTTGGTGGATCCGAGCGTGATCAGGTTTGCCCCCACCAGAGCTGACCAGATGTCTCGGAGCACAGGCACGTCGTGCATGGTTCCAACTTCCAGCAACGTTTTGGGCCGGCTCTCGGCAGTTTCCAGATCGAAAAGTGGGAGGGTCCGACTCGCGGCCCGCTTTCCACAGGCATGTACTCCTACGGCTGCGGCTGCCGGCTCGATGTCCTTAAGCCGCAGGGCACCCGTGCTGGTGATTTCCTTGCCGGTTCCGATCCAGTCCAGCAGGGAGGTGGCATGCTGGATCAGCGGCATGGCATTGAACGCAGCCTCCTGGTGGTCGTCGCTGAGGTCAGGTACCTGGATAACCGGCAATTGCGGGACAGCTGCGGTGATACCGTTTCCCAGCGCAGCATGGAGTTCCTCGTAGGCGGCGTCCGTGCCGCTCCAGCGGCCGGTCGCCTTCAGGAAATGGATGTAGGAGTGCAGTGCGAAGTAGATGTTGTCGAAGACCTCATCCATTTCATCGGGGTCCAACGACACCGCAATTGCTCCGGCCGCCTGCTCCACGCCGTCACTGTCGATTGCGGTGGCCGAACTCGAACCGTTGATGGTGTGCTGCGCCGTGAGGAAGAGCTTGACCAGTTCGAGGCACTCGAACGCATCGGCAGGGTCAGGGGCTTCAGCCGCGTTCCATTGAATGAAATCGACAGCCATCGAGTCAATTGCCCGATGGTTCAGGACCAGCTGCAACGGCATCTTGGGCGCCGACGGAACAGCCTTCAGGTGCCGCCGGTCCTTGTTCTTGCTCTTCGATTTGCCGGTCTTTTTGGTCAAGGAGTGCCTCCGGTGTCAACGGGCGATCGTCCCACATTCGATGGCTGGGATAACCGCGGATGTATCGAGCTTACAAAGCCGGACTGCCGGCGAGCAGTTCCGCCAGGACATCAGCGGCGGAGTCATGCCGGATCAGCGGTGTGGCCTGCCCCGCCCACAGTGACATAAGCTCCGTGTTTCCCAGGGCGGCTGCCTGTGGGCGGAAGCGGCCGGTGAGCCAGTTCTGGACGGGGAACGGGGCTATTCCGGCTTCCGAGAGTCCACCCGCCGCCAGTTTGGCCTCTGACAGTTTGGCCACTGACAGTTCGGCGATGATGCGGTTGGGGATCCCGCGGGCAAGCCGTCCGCTGAGTGCCCTTGTCAGCACTGTTTCCCGCGCGGCCGGGCTGTGGAGGATGGCCCGGTATTCAGGCACAGCCGCGGATTCGCGGGTGGCCAGGAACGCCGAGCCCACCTGGACCGCGTCGGCGCCGAGGGCTCGTGCAGCAGCGTAGCCGCGGCGGTCTGCAACGCCGCCGGCAGCGATGACTGGAATGTCGACGGCGTCAACCACCTGCGGAACCAATGCAAAGGTTCCGATCAGGGACTCCTCCGCGGGCTTCAGGAACGAGACGCGGTGCCCGCCGGACTCCATGCCGCTGGCGACTACAGCATCCACGCCACCGGTTTCCAGGGCGATGGCTTCCGCGACGGTCGTGGCGGTGCCCACCAGGACTATTCCACGCCGGTGAGCCTCCTCCACCAGTTCCGGCGCGGGCACACCGAAGACAAAGCTGACGACGGCGGGACCCGCCTCCAGGCTTGCCTCCACCTGTTCTTCGTAATTGGGCAGGTAGCGGTCCGGCATGTGCGGAAGCGGCAGGCCCAGTTCGTCAAAGTACGGCTTCAGGGTTTCGAGGTAGTGGTCGAAGTCCGCTTGGGGGAGTGAGGTGGCTTCGTCGCCGGTGGGAATCCAGAGGTTGAGGGCGAACGGTTTCGCCGTTGTCTTCCTGAGCTCAGCTGCGGTGTTCCGAATGGCGTCGGCACCGTAACCGTAGAGGCCGTAGGAACCCAGCCCTCCGCCTTCGCTCACGGCTGCTGTCAGCTCCACGGAAGACACTCCGCCGAACGGACCCAGCACCACCGGAACGTCCGTGCCGAACAGTTCGGTGATGCGGTTTGGCCGGGCGGAGGTGCGGTTCTCGGGCGTCATGCGGGCAGCTCCTGGCAGGTCGGCGTTGGCTTCAGGACCCAGTCTCGCAGGGCTGGCGGCCGCTGCCCAATCTGTGCACGCGAAGTCAGTCTGTTTCGGGGCCTGAGCAGTAATGGCAGTCGTCGGGGCAGGTTTCGGTCACGGCTGGCTCCAAGGGATTTCGAGGCCTTCGCAGACCTGGAAGAGTCTGCGTCCGCCCATTGGCGCGATTCGTCATCGAAGTCACGGTTGGTCCTTAAAGATCGGGTGCCGGTCAGGTATGCCGGTCCAATACATCCAACCCCAAGGGCACTGTCTGCTCAATGGAGGATGTGACCACGGTTGCCGCACCCGTTTGTGCAGGCATCCAGTAGGGCCATGTACCGCGACATGGGGGCGAGGCTAGACTGCTGGCGTAAGTCGCCAACCACCTCAGGGAGCACATGATGAACTACTCAGGAACTGGCAACGAAAAAGCCACCCCGGCCAGCGAACTCAACAGGACCCACGTGGGTCAGACCGTCAGTTTTGAGCCAGACGAATTCACGCTGGTGTTCGGAAAAATCTCGGCCATTGCGCGCAAGGAAGGCGGCGTGACCATCGCCCTGCAGGGCGTCGAAGGAAGTGGCGGCCTGCAGTCCAGCTACAGCCTCCCGGGCAGTCAGCACGTCTACCTGCAGCCGGACATGCTCACCAACACCGAGTCCACCATTAAGGACCTCTTCGGCAAGGTCCAGGAGAACCTGCGCGGCGGGCACAAGGGGGACGACAGGACGGACAAGCTCTAACAGAGGAGCGGTCCCTCGGGTACAACAAAGGCCCTTGCCTTCTAAGACGGGGAGGGCCCGAATTGGGCCGGGCGTAGGGTGGAAGCTAGACGGAAGGAGCACTTCATGAAGAAAATCCTCATGGTACTGACCAGCGTTTCCGAGATCGGCGATACCGGAGAGAAGACCGGGTACAACGTGGCCGAGGCCGCACATCCCTGGAAGGTCTTCAAGGATTCCGGGCATTTCGTCGACTTCGCTTCCATCCAGGGCGGCCAGCCCCCGCGCGACGAGGTGGACTCAAAAGATCCCATCCAGGTCGCCTTCACGGAGGACGAGACCACGCGCGCCGGTCTCTACAACACTGCCCGCGTCAACGTCGTTGATCCCGACCAGTACGACGCCGTCTTCCTCGTGGGAGGCCACGGCACCATGTGGGACTTCCCGGACAGCGAAGGCCTGCAGAACCTTGTAGCCAGCGTCTACAACGCCGGCGGTGTGGTGGGCGCTGTCTGTCACGGGCCGGCCGGACTGCTGAAGGTCGAGTTGGCCAACGGCTTTCGGCTGGTCGAGGGCAGGAAGGTCGCTGCCTTCACCAACGACGAGGAGGTTGCCGCAGGGAAGGACAAGGTCATCCCGTTCTTTTTGGCAGACCGGCTTGAGGAGCAGGGTGCCACCCATGTCTCCGCTGGTGTCTTTGAGGAAATGGTCGTGGTCGACGACCGGCTGGTGACCGGCCAGAACCCGGCCTCAGCCGCCGGCGTGGCCAAGGAGATGGAGAAGCTCCTGGCAGAGGTCATCCACCAGGAAAAAGCCGAGGAGCAGCACGTGGCGGAGGCGCTGCGCGCCGAAAAGGACGCAGAGAAGAGCGCCAAGAAGGCGGCTGCGGCTGGGACTGAGCACTAACGCCTGCAGGGGCACTGAAACTGGCGGCCGCCAGCAGCCGTACGTGCGCCGGCGACCATACTGTCCAACGCATCGCCGACCTGCTTCAGGTTCGGCGCTGCACGATGTACGGCCACCTCAACAAATCAAGGGGCCAAGTTTGCGGGAAAACAAAACCCCCGCTTCCCTTTGTTTATGAAGGGAAGCAGGGGCCTTGCCAATTGGCGGTGACGGTGGGATTTGAACCCACGTTGGCTTTGACACCAAACAACATTTCGAGTGTTGCACCTTCGGCCGCTCGGACACGTCACCAACCTGAATAGGTTACCGGAGCATACCGCCCATCCACAAAACGGCAGGCATTCAGCCCCCGGATGGTGCAAAGGGACATCTATGCCCACGCCAGCGTCCGAGGACACGATGGGCCCTGCAGGATTCTGCTCGGCTCGTCGAATGGACGCATGCTGGGGGCATGTAGCTTCTGAGTTATGCACATAGCGATTCAGCCTGGCCGTTATTGTCAGACCCTCGCGGGATGATTTGGGTATGGATAGCAGAGCAGCTGTGGCGACGGCGGAGTCCCTTGCGGTGTCCTTCGCTGAGCTGGCTGTGGTGCTCCGGGACGGGACTGATTCCGGCTGTTCCGGGGAGGCTGATCCTATGCGTCGGCGGGCAGATGAATTCCTGGACGGGCTGGCCGAGATCTCACGGCTGGACGCGAAAAGTGCCGCACTGAAGGCCTGGCTGGCTGCCGGTTACTCCGCCGCCGCCGAGGCTTTGGCGGGCCCTGCAACGTCGCCCGAGGACCATACCGGGCAGGAGATGGCCGTCGTCGCGGAGGTCGCCTGCGTGCTGACGGTCAGTGAACGGGCTGCCGGGGCCCTCCTCGCCGAGGCCTACGCGCTGACCACGGCCCTGCCTTTGACGTTCTCCGCGCTGCAGGCAGGGACGATTTCGTGGCAGCACGCCCGGATCATGGTCGACGAAACCGTGAACCTGGACCCTGCCGGCGCCCAAGCCCTCGAAGCGCATTTCCTGGACCCAGACGCACCGAACCCGGCGAGGAGTGGCCCGGCCGGTGAGCTCATCCCCGGGCGGTTTCGGCACCAGGCCCGGACCTGGCGGGAACGCCACCACCCGGTCAGCATCGAAAAACGCCACGCACGCAGCACCGCCGATCGGCGCCTGGAGTATGCCCCGGACCGCGACGGCATGGCCTGGCTCTCCGCCTACCTCCCCGCCGATCAGGCTGCCGGAATCTGGAACCGCACCACCACCGCAGCCCGCGCCCTCCAAGGACCTCATGAGTGCCGGACCCTCACGCAGCTCCGCGCTGACAGCGTCGCCGCCTGGCTCCTCGGTGCCACAGATAATGCGGCCGGGGATGCAAATGGGAATGACCGTGTTCCGTCACCGCGGGCACAGGTCCTCGTTACCGTCCCGGTGTTCTCGCTCCTAGGCCTCACGGATGAACCGGCCATGCTCGACGGGTACGGGCCTATTCCGCCGTCCGTGGCCCGCCAGCTGGTCGCCGACGGCGCCGAATCCTTCCACCGCGTCCTCATCGACCCCCGCGACGGAGCACCCCTGGAGATCGGCAGAACCAGCTACCGCGTGACCAAAGCCCAGCGCCAATGGCTGCGGTTGCGCGACGGAAAGTGCCCGTTCCCCGGCTGCAGCAACCACTCCCTCGACAACGAAGCAGACCACCTCCTCGCCTGGGCCCGGGGAGGATCCACCGGGATCAACAATCTCGGCCAACCGTGCCACAAACACCACAGACTCCGCCACACCACAGCTTGGAAACCCACCACCGCCACCAAGAACGAACCACCCGGCTGGATATCACCCACCGGACGCCACTACAAAAGCGAACACCCAGACTGGGAACCACCGGAGTGGCCAAAACATCTACCTGGCAATGAACTGCCCGACTGTGGGCTGCCATCGGACGACATCGTCCCAGACGACGCGCTGCCGGACGGGCCCGTGCCCGAAGACCCCTACCCGAGCTGGGACTTCACTGCTCACAGCACTGTCTGGCCGCCAGCGCCAAGCGACGCCAGCGCCAAGCGACGCCAGCGCCAAGTGACGGCAGGGCCAACGTGGGCAGGGTTAGGGCACTGGCAGGGCCAAGACGGGCAGAACTGGGCTTCTCTCCCATCGGGCTCTCCTCTCATCAACGGCGCGAACGGACAGTTAGGGCCCGGATTTCAAGGGCCGCAAGTGTTCGTTCGCGCCGGGTGGGTGTCGCGGAGAGCCCTCACGGACTAGATTCATGAGCAAGATGACCAAGTCACGCAGAGAAGCGCAGGCGACCGCATACTGGACCACGGGCCCGGAACACGGCGAGCTCCGCAGCGAGGCCCTGCCCGCTCCCGGGCCCGGCGAAGTTTTGGTCCGCACGCTGTACTCAGGCATCAGCAAAGGCACGGAAATTGTGGTGCACAAAGGCTCCGTCCCGCCCCGCGTGGCTGCGGAAATGCGCGCCCCGCACCAGGAGGGTACCTTCCCGTCGCCCGTGAAGTTCGGATATCTCTCAGTGGGCGTTGTGGAGGAGGGGCCCGAAGGTTGGGCGGGCCAGAAGGTCTTCTGCCTCAATCCCCATCAGGACCGCTATGTCATTTCCGCCGACGCCCTCACCAGGATTCCCGACGGCGTCCCCGCCCGCCGCGCCGTCCTGACCGGCACCGTTGAAACGGCCATTAACGCCCTCTGGGAAGCCGGACCGAGGCTGGGGGACCGGGTCGCCGTCGTCGGCGCGGGTCTGGTGGGAGGCATGGTGGCGACACTGCTGCGGACTTTCCCGCTGGCCCGCCTCCAGCTCGTGGACCTGGACCCGGAACGTAAGCACTTGGCGGACAGGCTCGGCGTGGAATTCGCCCGCCCGGATGATGCCAAACCCGACTGCGACATCGTGTTCCACTGCTCCGCTTCCCCGGAAGGCCTCGAACGCAGCCTGCAGCTGGCCGGCGATGAGGGGGAGATCATCGAGATGTCCTGGTACGCCAACCGCAAGGTCACGCTGCCGCTGGGTGAAGACTTTCACGCACGCAGGCTCTCCATCCGGGCCAGCCAGGTGGGCGTGGTTGCCCGGGCACGGCGACACCGCCGGACCACGGCCGAGCGCCTGGAATTGGCTGTTGGGCTCCTCACGGACCCCGTCTTCGATGCCTTCCTGACCGGCGCCTCTCCGTTCACGGACCTGCCGGCCGTAGTGCAGAACCTCGCGGACGGCACGCTCGAAGCCCTGTGCCACGTGATCGAATACCCCAACGCAGACAGTCCCGCGGAAGCCAACCCCAAAGACAGGAAGTAGCCCGTGTTCAGCCTGACCGTCCGACGTCATTTCATGATCGCCCACAGCCTCCCGCGGGACGTATTTGGCCCGGCCCAGGCCCTCCACGGGGCGACGTTCGTGGCGGAGGTGACGTTCCGCCGTCGTGCGCTGAACCAGGACGCGATCGTCCTGGACATCGGGGCCGCCGGCGGCATCATCGAGGACGTGCTGTCCGGCCTCAACTACAAAAACCTGGACGAACACCCGGACTTCGAAGGGAAGCTCAGCACCACCGAGGCGCTCGCGGAATACATCGCCCACGCCGTCGCAGCCAAGCTCACGGATGACGACGACGGCCGCGAGCTCGCCGGGATCGACGTCACCCTGCGCGAAAATCCGGACGCCTGGGCCACCTACACCCACTACCTGTCCGCCTGATCCCATGCTGATCAGGTTCCTGGTCCCCGCCAACATCCGCCACAACTCCGGCGGCAACGTCTACAACGCGCGGCTCACCCAAGGCCTGAGATCCTTGGGGGTTGCCGTGGAGATACTGGCGGTGGAAGGTTCGTGGCCTGACGCCAGCGCTGGACAACGACGGCGGCTGGGCGGCCTGCTGGGCGCCTGGGACCCAAGGGTGGACTCACCGCAGGCGAACATCACCCCAGAAACGGTCACCTTCGTGGACGGGCTGATTGCGTGCGGTGCGCCTAGCGAACTGGAGTACGCCGCGGCCGCCGGACAACACGCGTGGGTCCTGCAGCACATGCCGTCGCCCAGCCACCCCGACGGCGAAGGGCGGGCACTGCGGGCGGCCGCCGGAGTGATCTGCACCAGTTCGTCCGCAGCGGCCTCGGCGGCAGAAAAGCACGGGCTTCCCGCCAGCCCGGTTGCCTTGCCCGGGACGGATCCTGCACCGGTGGCGCCTGGTTCGGCCCCGCCCCACATCATCGCGGTGGCAGCGCTGCTGCCCAACAAGGACCAGCTGCTGACCGTGGCCGCGCTGGCCAGGCTCCAGGACCTCGCTTGGACAGCGTCCCTCGTGGGAACGGACGACGCCGATCCCGCCTACGCGGCGCAGGTCCGGGCAGCCATTGCCTCCTCTGGAATGGAGGACAGGGTGCGCATGACCGGCCAGCTCGCCGGTACCGCCCTGGCGGACGAGTGGAGCCGGACGGACCTGAGCCTTCTTGTGTCCCGGGCCGAAGCCTTTGGGCTTGTGGTGACGGAATCGCTGGCCCACGGGATTCCCGTCATCGTGCGGGAGGGAACCGGCGCCGTGGACGCGTTGGGACTCGCCCGAAGACTCGCCGGCAGGCTCGCGGGAAGACCGGACGGCGAGCGTGGTGGTGAACGTGATGCCGGGACATATGCGGTGCCAGGTGCCGCCGTCGGACTCGCCGGACCCGAAGGCGACGCACCTCGTGGCAACGGACCTGAAGACCACCACGCGGACGTGCTCGCTGCCGTGATCCGGCAGTGGCTGGTGGACGGATCCCTCCGAGCCGGCTGGCGTGCCGCTGCCCTGGCGGCACGGGAACAGCTGCCCGGCTGGGACTCCACTGCCCGGAACGTCCTGGAAATCCTCGGCGTGCCTGCTAAAAAGTGTTATGTCGCAGGACATCGGTGACAGTTCTGCCTCAGGACAATAGTGACACTTCGGCCTTTCTTGGTGGTGACACTTCCAGAGGGTTAACGCGGCTTTGAGC
>NZ_JBTNDX010000070.1:0-1873 GCF_054510755.1 Pseudarthrobacter sp. MDT3-1
AGCATCGCCACCGACATGGACGTCTACTTCTGCGACCCGGCCAGCCCCTGGCAGCGCGGATCCAACGAGAACACCAACGGGCTCCTGCGTCAGTACTTCCCCAAAGGCACCGATCTGAACGCCTACGGCCCCGAGGACCTCGAACACGTCGCCCAGGAACTCAACGCCCGCCCACGCAAAACACTCCACTGGAAAACCCCAGCCGAGTCACTTCGTGATTTACTGATAGCCAGCTGACCTCGGGTGTTGCAACGACCCCTGGAATTCGCCAGAGACGGGGATTCTCGGTTTAAAACGCCGCGGAGGCCTCAAACTCCGCCGGTGGATTCAGGCTTAGCCAAACCGATGGCCCTTGACTTCTCTGCTGACCGTTGTCAGCCTTTTCGACAACAGGAGGGGGCGTCCGTCCGCTCATGAAGCCCAGTGGAGGATACAGATGATCCGTGCCAGGTCGCTGATGCGTTCTGCGACTTCCGGAGACCGGGTTACGCATCTTGAGCTGTTCTTCGATCTGGTCTTTGTTTTCGCGCTATTGCAACTGTCCCATCATTTGGTGGAGAATCCTTCCTGGGTGGGGGCCGGTGAGACCCTTGTGCTTCTTCTTGGGGTCTATAAGGTGTGGGTGTACACGACCTGGGCCGCGACTTTGCTGGACACTGCGCGGCTTGAGGTGCAGTGGATGCTGCTGATCGTCATGCTTGTCGCACTGTTCATGAACGCCTCAATCGGTGCCGCGTTCGGTGCCTTCGGCTGGCTCTTCGCTGCGAGCTATCTCCTGATCCAGCTTGGCAGAGGTGCGTGGATGCTCACTGTCGGACTTGACCGGACCACCCACAACCATTTCGTGCGCACGCTGATCTGGGGGCTCATGAGCGCGCCTTTTTGGATTTCCGGTGTCTTCTTCGACCACGAGATCCGCCTGATGTTCTGGGGTGTGGCTGCCGCGATCGATCTGGTCGGCCACATGCTTGCGCACCCGCTGCCGGGCAGGAAAACCGAAGGAAGCCAGGTCCCGCTCCCGGGAGAGAGGATCTTTGAGCGGTTCGGGTTGTTCTACCTGATCGCGCTCGGCGAGACGATCCTTTCAACCGGCCTGGCGATAGCGGGCAATCTGGAGGACCCCTTGATACTTTTGACCGGGACCGTAAGTTTGGCTGGAAGCGTCGCGATCTGGTGGTGCTACTTCCATGGCCTTGAGCAGGAGACTTTGGAAAAGCTTGCTTCTGTTGATGATCAGTTCCGGCCCGGTATTTTGGCGGGCAACACCTTGGTGGTGTTCCTGGCGGGCCTGATCCTGGTGGCGGTTGGTGATCAGCTCGTGATCAGCGATCCGGCTGCCCGCCCTGATCTGGCCACCGTTCTGTTTCTTTATGGCGGGCCGGCTCTTTTCCTCGCCGGCCGGGGCGTTTTTATTCGACGGTTACTGGGCCACCGCCGAGCCTCCGATCTCGCCGGCATCGGAGCCTTGGCGGTCCTGGCAAGCTTGAGTTCCCTCCTCCCGGCATTCGTCGCCGCTATAGGGGCCGTTATTCCCCTCATAGGCGTAGCATTTTCCGACGCCGTGAACCGACGCCGCCAAACGAAACAGAGAGCCGGCTGACGGTTTATTGGATGCCAGGGAACGTATCTCTCATCAGCGGCAGCGGCATCAGCGGCATCAGCGGAGTTGCAGGGCACGGGAAGCCACTAGCGAAGGCAACCAATTCAGATGGTTCGGGTGATTGCGCACCATCGAACCGGATTGTTCCGCTATTGGGCCCCCATTAGGGGCAATGCCGTTCGGTTAAGGTCTGCACGGTGATGTCAACCCGTATCCCGGCGTTGCGTTCAGGTGAATAGGCGCAGCCCTTGTTAGAAGTGAGTCAAGTCTTGC
>NZ_JBTNDX010000071.1:0-1842 GCF_054510755.1 Pseudarthrobacter sp. MDT3-1
TCGGGGCTTGAGGACCAATGCTCGGGAGAGTCACGCTAAGCCGGTGGGGCCAGGTAGTAGAGGTTCTGGTCGGCACCGCTGTTACGCCGGGTCACGGCGTTGGGGTGGGCGTCGCCCGATGCTTGTTTTGTTGAGGTGGCCTTGGAGCGCGGGCCCTGAAGCAGGTCGGCGATGCGCTGGACGGTGTGGTCCCCTGCGTCGTAGAGCTGTTGGGCGTGGTGGGCCTGGTCGGGGGTGAGTTTCGGGCGTCTTCCTTCGGTTCGTCCGCGGGCGCGGGCGGCCGCGAGGCCGTCGCGGGTGTTGGCGATGATGAGTTCTCGTTGGAGTTCGGCGAGGACGGAGAGCATCCCGAACATTGCCCGTGCTTCCGCCGAGGGTGACGAGGTGCAGGACTGAGCGTCCGAGTCTATCGAGGCGGGTGATGACGAGCTGGTCGCCGGCCCGGTTGGCGGAGGCGAGGGCCTTGTCGAGCTCGGGTCTGCTGGCTTTGGCGCCGCTGGCGTGGTCGAGGCAAATGTTGGCCGGGTCGACGCCGGCGCGGGCGAGGGTGTCCGTTTGGTGGTCGGGGTTTTGGTCGGCGGTGGAGACGCGTGACATCCGATCAACATGTGTCGAGAAGACCATCACGGCAGGGGTTTCCGACGTTGATTTCCGAAGCGGGTTTCCGACATGGATTTCGCGGCGCGACACGGACAGGCGTTGTCTCGGAATGCCGTCCAACAACAGGTAGTCTCATAACGACAAGTTGTTCGGGATTAAGAGAATGCAGGGACGGCCATGGCTGCTATCGGGTACGCGAGGGTTTCCACCACGGAACAGAACCTGGATCTGCAGCTCACTGCACTCCAGGCCGCCGGCGCTGCCCGGATCTTTGCCGACAACGGCGTCAGCGGGTCCACGACGGAACGCCCCCAGCTCTCCAAGGCAATGGAACGGCTGGAGGCCGGTGACGTGCTCACCGTCTGGAAGCTCGATCGGTTGGGACGCAACACCCGGCATGTCCTGGACGTTATCGAGAATCTCCGGGAACGGGGAGTGGGTTTCCGCTCCCTGACCGAGGGCCTGGACACCACCGGCCCGATGGGCACCGCCATGCTGACAATCATGGCGGCGTTCGGGCAGCTGGAGCGCGACACGATGATCGAACGCACCAGAGCAGGACTCGCCGCAGCCGCGGCCAACAACCGCCACGGCGGAAGGCCCCGAAAATTAGATGACACTGCCGCTGCCGGAGCCAGGGAACTCAAGGACAAAGGAATCAACGCCCGTGACATCGGCAAGATGCTCGGGGTCTCCCGCGCCACCGTCTACCGATACCTCATATAGGGAACACAAGGAACCCTTGTGTTCGAGCCTGCCCAGTGGGCGTCCGTCACAATCAGCTCAGACTCCGTAGATGTTTTTTCGGGCGTCGATGTAGCGTCCCCGCACCTCGGCGCCCCAGTGTCCTTCGGGCTCGTAGGCGGCTTCAACGCTTCGTTGCCAGTCGGGAAGGCTTCCGGAGGCTGACCATGCCGCTTGTCTAGCGGCCCCTAGCGCCACATATTCTTTCGTTGTCGGGATCTCGACGGGCATCCCGAAAATGCTGGCTGCGGCCTGGCGAAGTGCCCTGGACTTCGATCCTCCGCCGATCAGCAGCACTTTATCCGGGGCTACGCCGGACTGTTTAAGAATGTCGATGGCGTCGGCCAGTGAATTGAGTACACCCAGCACTGAGGCTCGGGCAAGGTTCTGCGGGGTCATGTTGCTTCTGCTGAGTCCGGTCAGGGATCCAGTCGCGTGGGGAAGGTTGGGGCTCCGCTCCCCGTCCAGATACGGAAGGAATGTCAGCCCTCCTGCTTC
>NZ_JBTNDX010000072.1:0-1804 GCF_054510755.1 Pseudarthrobacter sp. MDT3-1
GGGGTGTTTGTGGTGTGGTGGTTAACGTGGGAGAGCCCCCCAACCTGGTGGTTGGGGGGCTCTCGACCTGTAATGATGTTCCGGCGGTGACCTACTCTCCCACACCCTCCCGGGTGCAGTACCATCGGCGCTGTGGGTCTTAGCTTCCGGGTTCGGAATGGGACCGGGCGTTTCCCCCACGCTATGACCGCCGTAACCCTTCGACCCGTCACACCCGAAAAAGGGGGGTGTGTGGGAAATCTGGTTACAACATGCTCCTGCAACTTTTGGTTGCAGGTGTGGTGTTGTTATTGTGTTGTGTTTTTTGTTCCCTGCAACGTGCCCGTGGTGTCGGGTTTGTTGTTTGGGAACCACATAGTGGACGCAAGCAGTCTTGTTATCTTCGTACCACCCCTGGGTGCAAACCTCTTTTGAATAGGTTTACGGGGGTGGTGTGTGGTGTAAGTTATCGGCCTATTAGTACCGGTCAGCTTCACGAGTCGTTAGTCCTCGCTTCCACATCCGGCCTATCAACCCAGTGGTCTGGCTGGGGGCCTCTCACACACAAGGTGTATGGAAATCTCATCTCGAAGCGAGCTTCCCGCTTAGATGCTTTCAGCGGTTATCCCATCCGAACGTAGCTAATCAGCGGTGCACTTGGCAGTACAACTGACACACCAGAGGTTCGTCCGTCCCGGTCCTCTCGTACTAAGGACAGCCCTTCTCAAATTTCCTGCGCGCGCAGCGGATAGGGACCGAACTGTCTCACGACGTTCTAAACCCAGCTCGCGTACCGCTTTAATGGGCGAACAGCCCAACCCTTGGGACCTACTCCAGCCCCAGGATGCGACGAGCCGACATCGAGGTGCCAAACCATGCCGTCGATATGGACTCTTGGGCAAGATCAGCCTGTTATCCCCGAGGTACCTTTTATCCGTTGAGCGACGGCCATTCCACAATGTACCGCCGGATCACTAGTCCCGACTTTCGTCCCTGCTCGAGATGTCTCTCTCACAGTCAAGCTCCCTTGTGCACTTACACTCGACACCTGATTGCCAACCAGGCTGAGGGAACCTTTGGGCGCCTCCGTTACTTTTTAGGAGGCAACCGCCCCAGTTAAACTACCCATCAGGCACTGTCCCTGACCCGGATTACGGGCCGAAGTTAGATGTCCAAAGTGACCAGAGTGGTATTTCAACGATGACTCCACCCGAACTGGCGTCCGGGCTTCAACGTCTCCCACCTATCCTACACAAGCCACTCCGAACACCAATACCAAACTATAGTAAAGGTCTCGGGGTCTTTCCGTCCTGCTGCGCGTAACGAGCATCTTTACTCGTACTGCAATTTCGCCGAGTTTATGGTTGAGACAGCGGGGAAGTCGTTACTCCATTCGTGCAGGTCGGAACTTACCCGACAAGGAATTTCGCTACCTTAGGATGGTTATAGTTACCACCGCCGTTTACTGGGGCTTGAATTCTCAGCTTCGCCCGCAAGGGCTAACCGGTCCTCTTAACCTTCCAGCACCGGGCAGGAGTCAGTCCGTATACATCGTCTTGCGACTTCGCACGGACCTGTGTTTTTAGTAAACAGTCGCTTCCCCCTGGTCTCTGCGGCCCCGATCCCCTCCCACCAGCAAGTGGTGTTCAAGGTTGGGGCCCCCCTTCTCCCGAAGTTACGGGGGCATTTTGCCGAGTTCCTTAACCATAATTCTCTCGATCGCCTTAGTATTCTCTACCTGATCACCTGTGTCGGTTTGGGGTACGGGCGGCTAAAACCTCGCGTCGATGCTTTTCTCGGCAGCATAGGATCACCAAATCCCCCC
>NZ_JBTNDX010000073.1:0-1793 GCF_054510755.1 Pseudarthrobacter sp. MDT3-1
AGTGTTCCAAATTGGGACACCGGGTCGTGGTTCTGCCACTACAGACTGGTGTTTACAAGGTGAATTATCTCACAGTGCTCTACAAGTCGGAGGAAGACATCATGGACAACGCCGTCCCCGGGAAGACCTATCAGCTCGATGCGCTCGTTGTTGGAGCAGGCTTCGGTGGTATCTACATGCTGCATAAGCTGCGCAACGAGCTCGGTCTCGACGCCGTAGCGATTGACCGTGCCGGGGGTGTTGGGGGAACTTGGTTCTGGAACAAGTATCCGGGCGCGCTTTCGGATTCTGAGAGTTTTGTTTACCAGTACTCTTTTGATCGCGACCTCTACGAACAGACTCCGTGGAACACGAAGTACGTGCCCCAGGCCGAGATCCTGGCGTACCTGAATGGCGTCGTGGACCGCTACGACCTGCGGGAGCATGTCCGGCTTGAAACTGGCATGACTGACGCTGAGTTCGACGAGGCCTCCGGCACCTGGACCGTGCGGACCGACCGCGGAGTCACGTTCCAGTCCCGCTTTCTGGTCACGGGCCTCGGCCTGCTCTCGGCCACCAATCTTCCGAAGTTCCCCGGCATGGAGACCTTCGCGGGCCGGCTGGTCCACACGGGTGCCTGGCCGGAAGACCTGGACCTCGCGGGCAAGCGGGTGGGTGTTATCGGCAACGGTTCAACCGGTAATCAGGTGATCACCGCCACAGCCCCGGTAGCGGCCCATCTGACCTCCTTCCAGCGCACACCGCAGTACAGCGTGCCGGCGGGCAACCGCCAGCTGACGGCGCAGGAACACCGTGCCCATCGGGAGAACTTTGAGGCGAACTGGGAACAGGTCAAGAACTCCTCGGTGGCCATGGGTTTCGAGGAGAGCGCCGTTCCAACGTTCAGCGTTTCCCCCCAGGAACGCGAACGGATCTACCAGCGGACCTGGGAGGAAGGCGGGGGGTTCCGCTTTATGTTCGAGACTTTCTCGGATATCGCCACGGACCAGGACGCCAACGAAGAGGCTGCGAAGTTCATCCGCCGCAAGATCGCCGAGATCGTCACGGACCCCGAAACGCGCCGGAAACTGACACCGACCGATCTGTACGCCCGCAGGCCGCTGTGCGATTCGGGCTACTACGAGACGTTTAACCGTCCAAACGTCTCCCTCGTGAACGTCAAGGAAAACCCGATCAAGTCGGTGACCGAACAGGGCATCGTCACCGCCGACGGCACCCTGCATGAACTGGACGTGCTCATCTGCGCGACCGGTTTCGACGCCGTGGACGGCAACTATGTCCGCGTCAATATCCGCGGCCGCGATGGCGAAACGTTGAAAGAGCACTGGGCTGACGGGCCAACCAGCTATCTGGGCATGGCAACCAGCGGCTTCCCCAATATGTTCATGATCCTGGGCCCGAACGGGCCGTTCACCAACCTTCCGCCCTCCATCGAGACGCAGGTCGAGTGGATCAGCGAAACCATCAGCCACGTCTCGACCTCCGGCACGGGCTGGATCGAGGCCAAATCCGAAACCGAGGCCGACTGGACGGAGACGTGCTCGGATATCGCCCACCAGACACTCTTCCCCCAGGCCGCCTCGTGGATCTTTGGCGCCAACATCCCCGGAAAGAAGCGCACGGTCATGTTCTACCTCGGTGGCATCAAGCAGTACCGGTCCATCCTCGCCGACGAGGCCTCCAACAAGTACCCGAACTTCGCAACCGACGCCGACATCCTGACCCCGGCCTGATCAGCACCACCACCGCCGGCCCGGGAAGGACAGCCCGCCAAGCCATCCTTCCCGGGCCGC
>NZ_JBTNDX010000074.1:0-1649 GCF_054510755.1 Pseudarthrobacter sp. MDT3-1
TGTTATGTCGCAGGACATCGGTGACAGTTCTGCCTCAGGACAATAGTGACACTTCGGCCTTTCTTGGTGGTGACACTTCCAGAGGGTTAACGCGGCTTTGAGCGGCAGGGCGCGGGGCATGAAGAATGACTGGTGAATAAGAATGAGCCTGTCGATGCCCGTATCCGCCTTGCGATCGCCCAGTGGCCCGATGACGCGCCGCGCGGGTCCGTCACCTCGTTCTGCGTCGAGCATGGCATCACCCGCAAGACGTTCTACGCGATCCGTGCCAGGGCACGGAACGAGGGCCAGGCCGCAGCCCTGGAGCCGCGCTCACGCCGCCCGAAGACCTCGCCCACGAAACTCACCGAGGCCCTCAAACAAGAAGCGCTGAACGTGCGTGCCGCCCTGGAATCCTCCGGACTGGACCACGGGCCGATCAGCGTGCACGACAAGATGGTGTCCCTGAAAATGCAGGCCCCGTCCGTGGCCTCCCTGGCACGGATCTTCCGGGAAAAGAACGTGGCACGGCTCGAACCAAAGAAGAAGCCCCGGGCCGCATACCGCCGGTTCGTCTACCCCGCCCCGAACGCCTGCTGGCAGCTGGACGCCACCGAATACGTCCTCAGCGGCGGACGCAAGTGCGTGATCTTCCAGCTGCAGGACGACCATTCCCGCCTCGCATTGGCCACCCACGTGGCGGGCGGGGAAACTAGCGAGGCGGCCCTGACGGTCGTCAAGAAGGGCATCGCCGCCCGCGGGGTACCTCAAAGGATCCTCACCGACAACGGAGTGGCCCTAAATCCCTCACGCCGCGGATGGGAAGGACAGCTGGTCACCTACGTGACCTCGCTCGGCGTCGAGCCGATTACCGGCAAACCGTACAAGCCGACCACCCAGGGCAAGAACGAGCGGTTCCATCAAACCCTGTTCAGGTGGCTGGACAAGCAGCCCTTCGCCCGGTCCCACGCAGAGCTGCAGGCCCAGGTCGACCGTTTCGACCAGATATACAACACCGAGCGCCCGCATCAGGGACTGCCGGGGCGCATCACCCCGCAGCAGTCCTGGGACGCCACGGTCATCGCCGAGGCGCCGAGGCCGAAACCCGTTCCGGTTCTTCCCGAGCCCCAGGGCCCAGGCCCGGTGTTCCCGCTGGTGGGTGCCGTCGAAGCAGCGCCCGACCCCGCCGGCGACACGGCCGGGAGTATCTCAATGAACCAGCAACCAGAAGCACCTCCGGAGGCGGCACCAAGCACGATCACCGGGAGTATCTCAATGAACCAGCAACCAGAAGCACCTCCGGAGGCGGCACCAAGCACGATCACCGGCAGCATCGCCCATCCGGCAACCACTGGCAGCCGAAAACTGCGGGTCTATCCCAACGGCGTCGTCAACATCGGCAGAACACTGTTCTCCTTGACCACGGCGATGGGCGGCCGCATCGTCATCGCCGACTGGGACGCCGAGGGTATCGTCTTCGTCAGCACCGAGGGGGAAATCATCGTGGAGTACCTCTGGCCCCCGGAAGGCACTGCCTACATGGGCATCAGCAAGGCACGCGCCCGCTTCCGAAAATAGCCGCAGACAGGGGACCGTCACCGATGTCCGGAGACATGGAGTGTCACCATTGTCCTGAGGCAGAACTGTCACCGATGTTTCGAGACATCACA
>NZ_JBTNDX010000075.1:0-1613 GCF_054510755.1 Pseudarthrobacter sp. MDT3-1
TACTGGCCCTGCCCGGGCCCGCATGGATCAACCAACCCAAGGAAAACACCGAAAAACTAGCAGCCTAACTCCCACTGGTACCGACCGACTTGAAAAATTCCGAGGGAGGAACGGGCTGACGTGATTGCCGCCATCGCCGCCGACTTCGGCGTGAGTCGGCGCTATGTCGAGGTGCAGATTGGCACGGTCCGCCGGCTGTATGCGGCCGCGGTGGAGATCAGTGCTCCCATGGTTGGTTCCCGCATGGCAGCCCAACTACGGAGAGTGTGACAGAGCAAAGTCATGTCGTGTAGTCGGATGGTCGGCATGAAGTGGTGAAGAAGGGGCATCATGAAGCGCTCAACCGTTCTTGCTCGACGACTAACCGGAACCACGCGGTTGCTGATTCTTGCGGGCGGCCTGCTGGCCGTCGTCACGGTGATTGCTGCGCTTCTGCTGACTCCCAGTGAGCCGCGACGGGACAGCGCGACTCGCGTGACGGCGCCAGAATCTCCGCCTCAAACGTCAACCGCACACCCATCGGTGCCGTCAATATCCGTCGCCCCGAAGCATGACTACGGCCCACATACGCTCGACCACCGGGCACTATCGGAATCGACAGTCATAGCGCTCTACACCTGGGATGCGCGGACGTCAGACTACACCGAGATCTACGCCCGGGTGCGCAGCTGGTGGATGGTTCTTGAAGACGGGTCGAATCCTCTGAGCGTCTACACGGCGCAGTTCGAAGGAACGGGCATCGACGCCGCGGCCTTCGTGCAACTGACTTCCCGACAGGCCCACCGCACCTCAAACCTCATGCAAACCAAATGCGACGCTGAACTGGCCAACTATGTGGAGCATCCGGCCCCGTGGGAGGGCCTCCACGTGTGCACGGTGACGGTCAGCGTGACTGACCGCTCGACGTCGGATACGGGATCGGCTCCTTACACAGTCCCCGTGAGCGTCGTGGCCAACTGTCCGCCGGCAGCGTCTGCTCCCTACGATCGGTGCGCGCTCGTCGCCTTCTACACAGACGCCGACAGAATCGTCTACTGATGGGCATTCGGCGGGCGGTGCGGGCAGGAGTCGTTACGCGGTCGATAGCTGCAGGCATTCTGGTTGCACTGATCGTGTTGGCTGCTGTTCTTACTGGAACCCTTGCGCTCCTTGGGTCCGGAATGTCCAACGCCTCAGACGTGTGCGTGTGGCCGGATTCATCCGGTGATGTCGGTGCCGCCCGATCCAGCGGTATCGGCCGGGAAGCTCTGACTGTCTCGGGTCCGAGTGGGGCACCCTTGACGCTCAACCTGCGGCAGCAGGAAGTGGCTATGGCCTATATCTCCGTCGGACAGTCACTCAAAGTGCCGGGGCAGGCAATCCAGATATCAATCATGATGGCCCTCCAGGAGTCTGGTCTGCGCATGCTTTCGAATCCCGCAGTCCCAGAGTCCTTGGGCTTCCCGAACGACGGGCTCGGGTACGACCATGACTCCATTGGCTCTGCCCAGCAGCGGCCCGGCGCCGGATGGCGGAATTTTTCAAGTCGGTCGGTACCAGTGGGAGTTAGGCTGCTAGTTTTTCGGTGTTTTCCTTGGGTTGGTTGATCCATGCGGGCCCGGGCAGGGCCAGTA
>NZ_JBTNDX010000076.1:0-1546 GCF_054510755.1 Pseudarthrobacter sp. MDT3-1
CCCTACGTGTCAGGCTGGAACGGTGCCACTGGGTCATAGCAAGTCCGCTTGATCGCGTGGGGCGAGAACCAGGAATCTAATCATTATGTCTAGTCCAGTTTTGAGTGCCGTAGGCAAAGATGGTCCTATGAACAGTCCCGGACCGCGTGCCGGTGGACCGAGCGCTCGTCGGTCGTTCACCCCCGCGCTGAAGCTTGAATTTTTGGCCTCGTACGAGGCCGCCATCGAGTCCAATGAAGGCGGCGCGTTCCTGCGCCGTGAGGGCCTGTATTCCTCGCAGATGACTGAATGGCGCCGGCTCCGTGACGCTGGCGTTTTGGCGGGCAAGAAGCCCGGGGAAACAATCGGGAAACTCTCCCAGGACCAGGCCGAGATCGCGCGTTTGCGCCGCCAGCTGGAGGTGAGTGAGAGCCGGTTGAAAAGATCCGAGGCAGCCCTGGGAATCATGGAAAAACTCTCGGCGTTCTTAGAGAACGCCATTCAGGAATCACCGGACGAGCCGAAGTCCAAGAAGAGCTGATGGCCTCCTACCACGGCCTGCGCCAACAACAGGTCCCCACCCGGCAGGCGGCCTCCCTGGCCGGGATCTCACGCACCACGGTGTACCGCAAGCCGGCCCCGCCCCGGGAGCCGGCGGCGGTGACGCCACCGAACAAGCTCAGCCCTGCCGAGCGGGCTGCGGTGTTGGCGGCGTTGAACGCCCCGGAGTTCGTCGACCTGGCACCGATGCAGGTCTATGCGAAGCTCCTGGATGCGGGCGTCTATCTGGGCTCGTTGTCCACGTTTTACCGGGTGTTGGAGGAGAACAAGCAGGTCAAGGAACGCCGCCGCCTGGCCAAGCACCCTCCCCGGGCCGTTCCCGAGCTCGTGGCCACCGCCCCGGGCCAGGTGCTGACGTGGGACATTACGAAGCTGGCCGGGCCCATGAGGGGCAAATACTACGACTGCTACATGATGGTCGACATCCACTCCCGCTTCATTGTCGGCGCGCACGTGCACGCCAGCGAATCCGCGGTTCTGGCGGTGGAGATGATGAAGGAAATCTTCGGCATCCACGGCATCCCGCAGGTGGTGCACGCGGATCGGGGGACGTCGATGACGTCCAAGACTGTGGCCGCGTTGCTGGCAGATTTGGAGGTCACCCGGTCACATTCCCGCCCCCGGGTGAGCAACGATAATCCGTACTCAGAAAGCCTCTTCAAGACCATGAAATACGGGCCCATGTTTCCCGAACGCTTCGCTTCCCTTGGCGATGCCAGGGCCTTCATCAGTGAGTTTGTGGACTGGTACAACCATCATCATCAGCACTCCGGGATCGGCTTCCACACGCCCGCCAACGTCCACTACAGGCTCGCCGCCGGCGTCGCCAAGCAACGCTCCGAAACCCTCGCCGCGGCACGGGCGAAACATCCCAACCGCTTCACCAAACCCACCGACCCCAAAATACTGGCCCTGCCCGGGCCCGCATGGATCAACCAACCCAAGGAAAACACCGAAAAACTAGCAGCCTAACTCCCACTGGTACCGACCGACTTGAAAAATTCCG
>NZ_JBTNDX010000077.1:0-1519 GCF_054510755.1 Pseudarthrobacter sp. MDT3-1
CCCTCTCCGTCAAGCTGGTTGTGAGTCATTCATTAACTTTTTGATTGAAGGAGCCGGCGATGCCCGTTGATAACAAGGGTTTTACGCGTGAAGAGATCCGTGAGTTCATGCACGAGTACTATTTGCAGCCGCACGGGACGAGGAAGGAGTGGCTTGCCTCGAAGTCCATTTCCGACTGGACGTTCCGCAGGTGGCGCACGATCCTGGTCCAGGGCGATATCGACCGTGGCCTGATTCCGCGAGAGCATGGTGGCATGGTCCCTACAAATCGTGAGCTCTCCGCGTTTGAAAAGGCACGCGCGAAGGAAATAGCTGCCCACCGTGCCGAAGTCGAAAAACTCCAGAAGCGGGTGCAGGAGCTGGAGGATACGAATTCCGCACTGGGAAAAGCTATCGGGCTCTTGCACGAGTTGAGCGTGCCAGAGCCCGATACAGCCCCGACGAGCGCTCAGGACGGTTCATAGCGGCCGAGAACGGTCTTGTCCTGGAGCTGCAGGTGATCACCGACTCCCAGCGGGCAGCGCTGGAGCTGGCGGGCGTGTCGCGCGGGACCTGGCATTATCGGTTCAATCCCCGTCCGGCGGTGCAGAACCCGATCCACCAGGCCGACCGTGCCTACGAATGCCGGATCAGCACCGCGCATCACGACCGGATCCTGGGGCTCATCCTGGCCGGTTGGGAGAAGGGCAACTCCGTTGACCATGCCTTCGCCACAGCCTGGGACAACGGCGTGCTGCTCGGCTCCAACCGCACGTGGTGGCGGATCGCGGCAGAGTACGAGGATCAGCAGGCCCGCCCAACTATCCGGCGCAAGCGTGGGAGCAAGCGTGGTTCCTCTGAGATGCCGGTGGTCAAGGCCACCGGACCTTCCCAGGTCTGGTCCTGGGACATCACCGACGTCTATTCCAAGTGGCAGGGAAAGGTTTTCAAGGTGTACTCCATCATGGACATCTTCTCCCGGGAGATCGTCGGCTGGCGGGTGGAGGAACGCGAGTCCGACCACCTCGCCGCGGAGATGTTCGAGACAGCCATCGCCCGGTACGGCGCCCCGCGCATCGTGCATGCCGATTCAGGCCCGGCCATGAAATCAAACCTGCTCCGTGACACCCTCACCGCCCACGGCGTGGAACTGTCCCATAACCGCCCGTACGTCTCCAACGACAATCCCTTCTCGGAGTCAGGCTTTCGCACGATGAAATACCGGCCCGGCTACCCCCGGATCTTTGACGATCTCGAGGCCGCCAGGGAGTACCTCACCGGCTACGTGCATTGGTACAGCACAGATCACAAACACTCCGGCATCGCCCTGTTCTCGCCCTCACAGGTTCACGACGGCTCCTGGAAAGAGCTCTGGGACAAGCGAGACAAAGCCCACCAGGACTACTACGAACGACACCCAGGAAGGTTCCGCCAACGACCCACCACACCAGCCCCCGCCAAATACGTCGGGATCAACCTGCCCGAGACCAAAACACCCCAAAAACTAGCCCAGTGACTCCACACAGCTTGACAATTTTCG
>NZ_JBTNDX010000078.1:0-1442 GCF_054510755.1 Pseudarthrobacter sp. MDT3-1
TACCAGTTCTGCCGGACTGGTGAGGTGTGATGTGCAGGCATAGGTGAACGGTCTTGAAAGGCCGGCCAGAGAGGGTGTGAGCCCCGTAACCGAAATGTTTTGTGCCGCCTGGAGAGTATCCCAAGTAGCACGGGGCCCGAGAAATCCCGTGTGAATCTGTCAGGACCACCTGATAAGCCTAAATACTCCCTAATGACCGATAGCGGACCAGTACCGTGAGGGAAAGGTGAAAAGTACCCCGGGAGGGGAGTGAAACAGTACCTGAAACCGTGTGCTTACAATCCGTCGGAGCATCTGCAGCTTGTCTGTATGGGTGTGACGGCGTGCCTTTTGAAGAATGAGCCTGCGAGTTAGTGTTACGTCGCGAGGTTAACCCGTGTGGGGAAGCCGTAGCGAAAGCGAGTCTGAATAGGGCGTTGCAGTGGCGTGATCTAGACCCGAAGCGAAGTGATCTACCCATGGCCAGGTTGAAGCGACGGTAAGACGTCGTGGAGGACCGAACCCACTTCAGTTGAAAATGGAGGGGATGAGCTGTGGGTAGGGGTGAAAGGCCAATCAAACTTCGTGATAGCTGGTTCTCCCCGAAATGCATTTAGGTGCAGCGTTGCGTGTTTCTTGCTGGAGGTAGAGCTACTGGATGGCTAATGGGCCCTACAAGGTTACTGACGTCAGCCAAACTCCGAATGCCGGTAAGTGAGAGCGCAGCAGTGAGACTGTGGGGGATAAGCTTCATAGTCGAGAGGGAAACAGCCCAGACCACCAACTAAGGCCCCTAAGCGTGTGCTAAGTGGGAAAGGATGTGGAGTTGCGAAGACAACCAGGAGGTTGGCTTAGAAGCAGCCATCCTTAAAAGAGTGCGTAATAGCTCACTGGTCAAGTGATTCCGCGCCGACAATGTAGCGGGGCTCAAGTACACCGCCGAAGTTGTGGATTTCAGATATTAGCTAAGCCGCCCCTTGTGGGTTGGTTCAGGCGTCTGGAGTGGTAGGGGAGCGTCGTGTGGGCAGTGAAGTCGCGGTGTAAACCAGCGGTGGAGCCTACACGAGTGAGAATGCAGGCATGAGTAGCGAAAGACGGGTGAGAAACCCGTCCGCCGAATGATCAAGGGTTCCAGGGTCAAGCTAATCTGCCCTGGGTAAGTCGGGACCTAAGGCGAGGCCGACAGGCGTAGTCGATGGACAACGGGTTGATATTCCCGTACCGGCGAAAAACCGTCCATGTTGAACAGGGGATACTAACCGCCCGATACCTGCCCGCCCACCCTTCGGGGTGATGTGGGTTTTGGTGGAGCGCGGGACCTGATCCTGGGAGGCAAGCGTATTAACAGGTGTGACGCAGGAAGGTAGCCAAGCCGGGCGATGGTTGTCCCGGTCTAAGGATGTAGGGCGAACGGTAGGCAAATCCGCCGTTCATGATGCCTGAGATCTGATGGGACCCCCTCA
>NZ_JBTNDX010000079.1:0-1415 GCF_054510755.1 Pseudarthrobacter sp. MDT3-1
CCTAGTACTACAGTCGCGTTTAATTTGAGCTGTATCGGCGGTTTGACCGGACTTTCGGCAGGGAACCTGTTAATCGTTGGTGGTGAGTGATGATATTTGTGTGGCGGACGTAGAAGAGTGGGCCGAAGGTCTGGACGAAATCGGCGATCTTATTGGGCCGCGGTTTGTCCGGTCCGAACCGCGGCGGAACGCTGTGGGGTATGTGCGCGGGTTGCTTTCGGATGAGGAACGCAAGAACTCCTGGACTTTGTCTGAACGCGCCGGGCACGGTACCCCGGATGGCATGCAACGACTGCTGTCGACGACCGACTGGGACCCGGATGCTGTGCGGGATGACCTGTTCACCTACGTCAACCGCCACCTGGGCGATCCCGACGGGATCCTGATCATTGACGAGACCGGATTCCTCAAGAAGGGCGCCGCCTCAGCCGGGGTCGCCCGCCAGTATTCGGGCACCGCCGGGCGGGTGGAGAACTGCCAGATCGGGGTGTTCCTGACGTACTCCGCCCCGGCCGGGCGCACCCTGCTGGACCGGGAACTCTACCTGCCCAAAGCCTGGGCCGACGACCGGGAAAGATGCACCCGGGCCGGGATCCCCAAAACCAGGGAATTCGCCACGAAACCGGTACTGGCCGCGGACATGATCGACCGCGCCCTGGATGCCGGGATCCCTGCCCGCTGGGCCACCGGGGACGCGGTCTACGGACAGCACACAGGGTTGCGCCGCCGTCTGGAAGCCAGGGGTTTGCACTACGTGCTGGCCGTTCCCATGAACCAAAACGTCATCGCCCCCACCGCCGGGATCGGCGAGCAATGGCGCGCGGATAAACTCATCGCTTCCCTGCGCGGCACTGCCTGGCGGACACGGACCGCCGGGGCCGGGACCAAGGGCGACCGCCGCTATTCCTGGGCACGGACCCGCATCAACGGACCCGCCGAAACCGGAGAACACTGGCTGCTGGCCCGCCGCTCCCTGAAAGACCCGACCGACCTGGCCTACTTCATCTGCCACGGCCCGAACCGGGTCTCGCTGGCCGAGCTAGTCAGGATCGCCGGCGCCCGCTGGGCGATCGAAGAAACCTTCCAAACCTCCAAGGGCGAAACCGGACTGGACCACTACCAGGTCCGCCAATACACCGGCTGGTACCGCCACATCACCCTCTCCATGTTCGCCCAGGCCTTCCTGACCGTGATCCGCTCCAAAAAAGGGGCCCTGCCGCCAGCGACGGGGAACTGATCCGGCTCTCGCTGCCCGAAATCAGGCGCCTGCTCGTCCGACTGGTCTGGCACCGCACCACCAGCCCCAACCACGTCCTGGAACACTCAACCTGGAGACGAAAACACCAACACCGCGCACGACATAGTCATTACAAAGCCCGCGGACACACCCCATAAACGCGACTGTAGTACTAGGC